>CAYQMZ010000185.1:1435-11271 GCA_964418725.1 uncultured Pirellulaceae bacterium | reverse complement strand
TCCGGGCGTACCTTGAACCTGCACGTACATTTTCCCAGCTTCTTCAGCAACGAACGAAGCGACTGAACTGAGCCCAAAACCAGAGCTGTCCAAGACTCTTCCGTCACTCTTGATAATGGTGACGAAGCCCTTGGTGGTGGAAGCTCGATAGAGCTTGCCTGGTTGGACGTCGATGGCGAACCAATCGACGTCCGCGGCGACCTGAATCTCTCCAGCGGTGGTGGAATTCACTTCCACTGGCGATGCCGTCGCCACAGCATCACCGTGGTCGTCAGGGATTTCAGTGACTTCGACGGAGTATCGTCCAGTGTCCTCGCCCAGGCCATCGACGGCAAAGTAGAACGGCGCGTCGCTTGTCGGAGACCAGCTTAGCCGCGAAGCCAAGCTGTTTCCGCTGTCGTCGTTAAATGCCTGTTCCACTCCTTGGTGGTCGTACACACGCAGGGTCGAATCATTCAGTCCCAGTTCTTGAAGATGAGTTTGGATGTCGTAAATGACACCGGGTTTCGGTTGGATGCGGAACCAATCGATGTCCTCGGCCAATTCTAAATTGCCGGAGATCGACACACCGATGGGCGCCGTTTGAGCATCAATGTGGCTGTCGCCGTGATCGTCGGAATCGAGTTCCAGTTCGTAGGTGCCCTTCGCCGGGTTGGTTACCTTAACGAAGTGCTCCCCGATCAGGCCCGTGAAATTCAGAGCCGTTGTAGAGTTGCCTGCTGTGACGAAAGACTCTTGGATCAGTTGATGGGCTTCGTTGTAGACGTGGATAGCTGGCAAGTTAGACGTGTCAAAGCCGGCGTCTGCGGATTGTTCTTCGTGTAGATGCAGTCGAACGTTGCGGCGGTCGTTCGCACCTGAAGTGAACTGAAACCAATCTTCGTCGGTAACGTAATCGATGCGACCTTCCAACGTTTCGTAAACTGAAATCGTTTGGTTGGTTGTCGCTGACAAGCTATTCGCAAAGTCATCCGGTTCGGGACGCGGTGCCGGAAGGCGAGCTCCGGTTTCAATCGTCAGTTCATATTGTCCCGAACGTTGGTCCGTGGATTCCACCATGACGTAGTAGGTGTCCGTCTCATTGGCCACCCAGTTTATGAGTGAGGCCACCGAGTATGCGGACTCGTCATCGTTCGCGAGTATTTCGTTGCGACCGTTAGGTCCAATCAGCGTCAGTCGCGAGTCGAACCCGTTCAGCTGTGCCGTGTGGAAACTGTAGGCCCGACCAGCCTCGGTCTTGAAAGCAAATACATCCGTGTCCGCCGCCTCGTGCAGTAATCCGCCGATTGTCAGCGGGTATTCCACGAATTTCGCCTCACGCGGAGAGTCGGCAATCTCTTTGTCGACGGTGAATGAGTATTCTCCGGTCATTCCGTCAAAGCCAGAAATGTGGATGAACACGCGGGCTTCTTCGTATGCGGTCCAGAGCAGAGAACTCGCGTTGTCACCCTGTGCATTGGCCATCACCCAGCCAACTTGATTCGAAATCCGTAGATCCGGGATTTCTATGCCATTGTCCGCCTGGCCATTCGGCTTCAGGCGGACCAAATACTCGGTGTTGGCCTCAGCGAAGAAGGAGAATACATCGATGTCTTGGGTGTGATCTATGTTTCCGTTGACGACGCTGGCTAAGTCGATAGGCACCGCGTCTTCAATGGCGTTGGGGGCATCATCCGTGGGAGCCGGAATCGGCTTGGCAAATAGGCGATACGTTCCGGTATTGGTTGCCGTTTCGTCGCCCGCATCGACCACAACGTAGAAGGTCCCGTCGCGTTGGGGTTGCCAGATGATTCGCGAGCTACCGGGACGATTCAAATCGTTGTTGGCTTGTATCTCCGTGAACCCGTCGCCACCTAGGAGCGTAATGTTGGAGTCGCGAATGGTCCGCGCCGTAACGTCAATCTGGTAGTGCTGATTGGCCTTTCCCTGAAATCGAAACCAATCCATGTCACCAGTGATTTCGACCGCACCGTCGATGGGTTGGGCGAACTCTAATTCGGTAGCTGATTCGAAGGTGTTCCCGTGGTCGTCTTCCAATACGCTGAATAGCAGTTCGTAAGTGCCGGTGGCTTGAGCGGTACCACGCGCAACCCAGTAGTAGGTGCCGGAGGCTGGAGCGACCCATTTGATACGCGAACCAAGTGCTTGGCCTCCATCGTCGTCCGAAATCAGAACGGAACCTGTTGAGTCAACCAATTCAAGTTGCGAGTCGACCAGAGAGATCGTCGACATCTCGGCTTCGTACGCTACGCCAGCAGTTGCTTCGAACCGGAACCAATCTTGGTCGTTGGTTGGGTCGATGGAAGCTGCAACAATTTGTCCGGCTTCCAATAGCAACGCAGAATCCGTGGGAGCTTTGGCGTGGTCGTCTTCGGTCGGCACTTGAATTTCGATGAACTGTCCGTTTTCAAAGTACGGATTGTCGATGGTCACCAGTTCATAGAGTGCATTATTGTTTTCGTTGATTTCGATCAGATGGTCATCGGGGTCGGCCAAGATCTCCAGGTAGTAGTCACCGTCCTCCACGTCAGTGATGTCGATCCATTGGCCCGGTAATGAAGCGTCGTAAACATCTGCATGTCCGACGCTGATGCCCTGAACCGTGTCGCACGATACGCCACCGCGTCCGTGCGGCTGGATGGCTAGTGCGGTCGATTCTGGGAACGGATG
The DNA here is from genome assembly GCA_964418725.1 of uncultured Pirellulaceae bacterium. Taxonomy (GTDB): domain Bacteria; phylum Planctomycetota; class Planctomycetia; order Pirellulales; family Pirellulaceae; genus CAYNJG01. The sequence goes on along the minus strand of CAYQMZ010000185.1, from coordinate 8,601 downwards.
AGCGATATTGATCAAGCAGAAACTTGTCTTGCCCCCAGACGCGATGACTTCGCCCGGTTGACCGTTTTCAGCGACGGCTAACAGCGAAAATGTGGCAAAGCCCTCCATGTGAACGTGCCCGTGTTCGGGATGGTAGACGAAGCTACCCGCGAGGCGATCGTAGGATGTACCGTCCGGTTCGTACACGCGCTGAAGGACTTCTTGTGTGGCACCCGCGGCTTCGCCACCCCAGATTTCGAGCGGACCATCACCGGTGTTGGCGACGCTGGTGCCGAATCGAAATAAAGCTCGGCCGACGCGTTCGTCGGTGTCCACATATCGATCGCTAGATTCGAATAGTGGCAGTAAATCAGGCAACATCCCCTGTGCGAAGCGATCATCGTCGATGATGCGAATACGAGCCACTGAATTGCCTAGCAGAGCACCGTCGGTTGGATCCGACAACTCGACCAAGATGTGTTCCAGTGACTCTTGGATGTCATCATCCAAAATCGGAATCTTCAAAGTCTGGGATGTGACGCCATTGGGGAACGTGATCGTCTGAACACGCGGCCAGTAGTCGGCGTCGGCGGTGGCTCCATCATTCAACGTGCGAACGGCAACGCTGACTTCTCCTACCCGTCCGCGTCGCCGCGTGATTTCCACATTGGCGACAGCGTCGGTGCCTTCTTCGACGTTGAGTGTCGCGCTGCTGACGGAAAGGATGCCGGGCGCATCCGGCAGGATGTCAAGAAATAGATTGTCGATGCCGGCTTCAAATATGTTCTCACTGCCGCCGTCCGTGGCCTCAACGAGTATCCGAATGGACTGTCCCGCGAACTGCGAGAAATCCATGGACACTGACGACCAGTCGCCGGCTCGTAATTCGTGTTTGCCTAAGAGCTCGAAGACGGTCTGCTTCTCTGACACCAGATATTCGCCCGTGGCTGATCTGGGGACAACGGATACTCGAAGGGCGTCGTCTTCGGACGCGCCACTGTCGTGAGCGAAAAAGTAGTCGAAGCGAAAGTCGAGCAGCTCATCCGCAGGCAATTCGATCGTCGGCGACACAATCGATGTGGTTCCGTGGTCAACGTCGTTGCTCAATGCGGTCTCTGCCGTCGCCAAGCCAGTGACGAGCGCTCGCTGGCCACTGATCGTGAGCGGCTGCATCACGGCATTGTTCCAAGCCGTTGATTGTGGAGCACCAATTTCAAATTGACCCGTCGTCGCAGTGTCCAGTTCGAACGCATTCACTGTCCAGCGATCGAATGACTCGAAGTCATCTGAAAAAGTAGCCGTCAGTCCGTTGTCGTTGTCGATGATGCGAATCAATTGAGACGCGAGTCCCAGTTCGATATCACCGCTGGGGGCGCTTAATTCGAAACGCAACAACTCGATCGGTTCCGAGACCGTATCGTTACGAATTGGAATGTCGATTTGCTGACCGCTGATACCGGGCTTGAACGTGAATGTTCCGGTCCGCGAGATGAAGTCAGAATCTTCTTGCGCTGAGTCCGCGACGGTTGTGTAGTCCACCGTTGCGCGACTTTCCAAGTCGCCTGTTCGTAAAAGCGTGACGCGGACGCTGCCGACGTCCTCAGAGACCTCGATCTGATCGATTGTCAGACCGACGGTTCCGGTCAGTAGATGGCGGGCCTCCAGTGACTCGAGCCACCGGCTCCGCCAAGCCTCCTTGCTTCGTCTCATGTTGCCTTGTCCGACGTACTTTCCCAGCCCCAAATTCTGACCGCTGAGATTATGACCGCTGAAGCTAGGCGAAGGCAATCAGCTTTATTTGAAGAGAACGTCGAACGAATCAGTTAGAGACAGTGCCGCCGTTGCGCTGCAGGCGGCTAGCAGAAAAATTGCAGGGCGCGCACAACACAATTACGATCAAACTGCCCCGTAAATCAAAGGCGAATGAACTATTTCAGGAATTTGCTGAAAAACGTGAGTACTGCCGAGAGACGGATGAGGATTCTGCTTTCACAGGCGAAACTACGCCGCGCGTTTTGTGAACGTCAAAACATTTGGATCACTGGCTTCCGCCAATCCCTGTTCGCAACGAGTCGGAATTGTCTTTCGCAGCAAGCGAGCAACGTTTGTTCCGTCCTTCCAATTGGAAGGTGTCGTTGAGCCCGGCGGATGCCACAAATGATAGGTCCGAGTCCAACGCAAAATCGAACGGATGCGTTTTCCTGCCTGTCGCAGCCGCATTCTGAGGTCGTCATCTTCGCAGCCCCAGCCCTCAAAGGCTTCGTCATAGCCATTGATGGCCTCGTAGTCACTTCGATGAATGCCCACATTACCACCAAAAAGTTTGGGCTTCGTGGGGTGTCGGATCCACTCGTATAGGCGAGCTTTGCGATCCATTTTTGCGAGCTTCTTCAGTTCACTCTCGCTTGCCTGTTCGACGAACTTCCCAGAGCGGACTTCGTCGACGCCAATGGCCTCGGATGTTGATTGATCCAACAGGGCACAGTAGCCCGCATACGCGACGCCCAAGGCACGCTGCTTTAAGTGTTGCTGGAGGTGATCCGGCGGAATGAGGCAGTCGCCGTCTAGGAACAGCAGGTAGGGAGCTGTGCTGGCGAGCACACCTTCGTTTCTACAACGTGCCAGTTGGTACGTCTCATGTGGGTGTGTGGTGAACGCAACGCGAAACGAAACTGACTGGGCGAAGTCGCGTACGACTTCAAGCGTTTCATCCTCTGAACCATCGTCGGTCACGACAACTTCGAACTGATGATCGACACCCCGCTGTGCGGCGATGGAATGCAGAACGCGAATGAGGTGTTGCGGCCGCTGGTAACTGGAAACGAGAACAGCGATTTGCAACTCAGTTGACGAGGCCATGGTTCCGTCCAAAGGCTGGGTGTTGTGTGTGGCGTGAGCTTCCGTGCGGGCAAACGCGCGTAGCGTAAAAGCGATTCAGGACGTCACGATTGGTCGAGGCGAAATCGGTTTATTCGTTTGTCTGAAAGAATGTAATTCGGTTGCCAAACGGGTCGGTAATCGACATCTCGCGGCTACCCCATGGCATGGGTTCGACGGCTGGATTCGCAAACCCATAGCCTTTCTTTGTCAGGTTGGCGTGAAATGTGTCAATATCATCTAACTCAATGCGTATCGCAGAACCGGGCGTGCAGTCGCCGTGATGTTCCGACAGGTGCAACGTGACCGCGTCTCGCTTTAGTCCCATGTACAGCGGCATACCTTCGGCGAAGCGATGTTCAAACACCAAGTCGAAGTCGAGGTAATCCAAGTAGAATTCACGAGCTCTTAACAAATCGAAAATGCGAAATATCGGCGTCGTGGTTTGTAGCTTCGGCATTGCTTGGGCCTGGCTCGTGTTCTGTAAAGGCAGTACAGCCAAAAGCTTACGAAGCACTTGAAGCGTGAGTCAACTTGAATCGAAACTCCACGCTCGATGAACTGAGCGAATTTTCCTTTCCGGCCACCCACAAGTTCGGAGGGTGTAGGTTACGCACGCATTTTGGTAGGTTTCTCAGGATTGCAGGTGGGGTAATTTAGCCCCCGATCTTTCTTTGCCAACTCTGAGGTACACCGTGAAATACCGTCTTTTTTCGATTGGGCTTTTCGCCATCATTCTCTGTGGTCCAGCGTCCGTCGGGGCCGACGAGTACACGCGCTTCGCCATTGACAGCACATCGGTAAATGATGGTGCTGAAAACGGTCGCAACTTCAACATCGGCGGAGCTGATTTCTTTGATGCAGAATTCGGTCCTTCGTACGGCTTAGCACCGTTTCGATTTCACCCACGTGACTTCAGCCTAAGCGAAGTAAGTTCCATCGATGAATTGAGATTGTCGTTGACGAACGAAGTTTCAGTGGTCGCGGATACGGGCATGGTTGAGGTTTTCTACCTTCCCGACTCACGCACTGACCTGGGCATTGATTTGTTGAATGATCCAGACACGGACACTTGTTCATGGGCAAGTCCGCATCTCTGCTACGACGTCACATACAACCCGGATCACCCCGGCGGAATTGATCCTGCTGATTTCTCAGCGGCACCCGTTTCACTTGGTGTCGTGGAACTCGATTTTGGTGAAGAACGTTTCACTACGGAATTCGAGCTTGATGTTCCCGATGGTGCCGCCACCAGCTTGATCGAACGAATCAACGCCGGCGAAGGTTTTCACTTGGCATTCGGTGCCGTCGATTCCGAAGGTTTCCTGCAGATTGGCTCGTTCAACTCGCGAGATATCGGCGCGTTCATTCGACCTCAACTGACGATTGATGCCTCTGGAACCGAAGGTGGAATTAGCCGCGACCTCATCCGGCAAGGCGCCATCCATGTTGCCGGTGACACGACGGGTGCAGACTTTTACGCGTCAGGCAACGACGACGACTTCTCTGAGTTCGGAATTGCAAACTTCCAATTCACGAGAGATGACTTCGGCATGACGGACGATATTGCTGACATCGGCTCTGTTCAGCTCACCTTGCACCACAACGACCGTGCTTTTGCCGACGGCAATGAGTTCGAGGTTTTCTTGGTGCCAGATACTGCCGAGGAGCTAGGCTATGACGAGTTCGTCGGCTACTTGGGCAAGGAGATTGCAGGTGAGGCGTTCCCCACGCTGCTTTACGACTCCGAGCTTGATAACGGCTTGAACCCCGACCAGTTTGTGAATGCCCCGATTTCACTCGGCACTCAAGAGTATGCTCCTAAGAACGGTGGTACGCCTGACACCTTTGACCTGGAGTTGTCTGACGAAGCGAAAACGGAACTGTTGAATTCAATCAATGCGGGCGATGATTTTCATCTGGTGATTGCGATCACTGATCCAACATCAGACGCGACATATTCCGGACTGAACAACGCATTTGATCCTGGCAATCCTCAACTGACGATCAGCTTGGAAGCTGCCGTCGATCCCGAGCCAACGTTGGACTTGGACGGAAACGGCATGATCAACGTCGAAGACGCTGCCTTGCTTTGCAGCGCGACCGATGGCGCTCCTGGTGAGCTGCTTGCGGCCAGCGGAATCTTGGCTGGGGACGCTGATCTAAACGGCAGCGTTGAATTCGCAGACTTTCTGGTTTTGTCTACTGCGTTTGGAGGCGAAGGGCACTTCGGACAGGGCGACTTTGACTGTGACGGTCAAGTTGCGTTTGCTGACTTCCTCACGTTGTCCACCAACTTTGGGCAAACCGCTGAAGCGGCTGCGGTACCGGAACCAAGTTCGGCACTTATGTTTGCCTTCGGTTTCCTCGGCTTGTTGACCGCTCGAAAGCGTCACGCATAAGCCGGCCGTGCCGAGAGATTCGCGGTTAGCCGCGAATGTTCGCACTTCTCGCGCATTTCAACGCGTCACAGGCTCTTATCTGTGACGCGTTATTTTTTGCGGTAAACCCCGAAGAATTCTCTGCCGCATTCTGTGGCCCATTCCCGCTTTAGATGTTCGACCGAGTGGTACCCAACTAGCCAGCAGGGGGATCCGCTCCTATCAAGTCGCGCGTCGCGGCTTGATAACAGGCTTTGAAGACGGAAGGGCAAACCGATGTTAATCAGAAGAAGTCAACGTAACGAACGAATTCGTACTGGGAAAAGAAAGCTGCGGTGCGAAACGCTTGAAAGCCGTCAGCTGCTCAGTACGAATCCCGTCGGTGTAGAAGCTTCAGTGGCCGGCTCACGAGTTGTTGCCATCAGTTCCGAACGATGGCAAGTGGAGAGCTTCGAGATCAGTGCACCGGGCAACACAGTCCAAGCACTGCCTTGGATGAATCTAAGCACGTTGGAAATCTCTTTTGCCGAACGTGAAGTAATTGACGGCGACGAGGTGGCGATCTATTCGACCAAGCCACACGCCACGGCCGCTCCTCCGCAAGTTGCGATAGAGTTCGTTGAGCAGAACGACGGGGTAGGGAAGTGGCAATTCGAGAATTTGCCAAGCGGCCACTACCTGCTGGACATCAATGGCGACCAACAGATTCAGTTCTCTGTTTTGCACGGAAATGGGGCGGCGAAAGGCGGCTCACATCGCGTTGGGTTTGCAGACTTCTCCGCGTTGGCAAAGAATTTCGGTGCTGAAACGACTGAGCCACTCGGCCCTGACTTTGATGGCGATGGTCGCACTGGCTTCTCGGACTTTGCCACGCTCGCGCTGAACTTTGGGTCCGAGTTGCCTGGTGCCGAGTTCGCGCCAGCCATTGACGACATTCAGCGATTCGACTTTGGCGACGCTCCCGACACACCTGCCACGGCGTCTTATCACACACTGTTGGAAAACGATGGTGCTCGACATCGCATCGTCTCCGGCGGACCAATCCTGGGATCTCGGATCGATGCCGAAGCCGACGGGCAGCCTAGTGTTGCGGCGGTCGGTGACGACGCGGCTTCTAGCCTTGGAATCGATGACGAAGATGGATTGGTGGGATTGCAGACTTTTGGAACGCTTGGCCGCGCGGTTGTCGAGGTCAGCGCCGAAATCGGTAGCAGTCCGCTGCTGGACGGCTGGATCGACTTCAATTCCGATGGCGATTGGGATGACGAGGGGGAACAGATCTTCAAGAACCGGGCTGTCGTCGATGGCATCAACGAACTGGAATTTGAGGTTCCTGCCGGTGGGGCGTTCCCGACGTCAAGCAACAGTGATCAATCCGCTGACACGTACTTGCGATTACGTCTCAGTTCGCAAGGCGATCTAAGTCCACATGGCGAAGCCGCAGATGGTGAAGTCGAAGACTATGGACTGAAGATCGTGCCAACCTTTATCGAAATCCCGCCTGTACCGGGAGTTCCCGTACCGGGAGATGGGCCAACGGGTGACGGTCCAGGTGGTGACGATGATGGTTCGAAAGGTGGGGACGAAGGCGGTGGCGATCAAGGCGGAGAGGATGGGGCAAACGAGTTTACTCCTGAGCTGACTGAGATCTCGCAGGACGAAGGTCTGCCCGATGACTTTGTTGGTACCGAGCTGCCGGAGAACGCGTTGGACGACGAGGGGGGAGCTAGGCCTATCCACGAAGTTACTTCTGAGATTGAGTCTGCCGAGAAAGATGGTGCACAAAACGGTGTCGACATCCTGCATGACGAACTCAAGGAGGCTCGCGCAACGCAGGTCACGGACATTCCGGCAACTGAGTTGATGAAGGCGGAAGGGGAAACGCGTGACGAGATTGCCGAGCGACTGGCCAAGCGGATTGTTGAGACG
>CAYQMZ010000185.1:0-1425 GCA_964418725.1 uncultured Pirellulaceae bacterium | reverse complement strand
ATGCACAGCTGATCAAAAAGTGGCTGTTGGATACCGAATTCGGACAGGATTGTGAGTTCGAAAAACTTACGGTTCGCGTGAATCCCGATGACTCGATTCAACTGATCTTCGAGGGCGAGGCGCGGGGCACGAGAGTCATCACGGCCCGGTTCGGAGAAACCACAGAAGTTCAGGGCCAATCGGGATCAGGCCTGATTGTCTATGCTCCGACGCTGAGCCCGTACGAGGAAAGTGGGCGGCGAATGGTTGAATACCGACCAAACTGTCAGCGACTGGTTTGGCGAACGGTTGGAATCGAAAACGGACTTGAATACCGAGTCGATCTGCAGGTCCCTGGTGCTGGAGGCGGTTGGGATACGATTGGTAGCGAGGTCAAGGGAACCGAAACCGCGGGTGAGCGAGTTTCCGTACTGCAATACGTTTGGGAAAATCCAGGTGAGGCTGTTCAGGCGGCTGGCGAAGGACTTTGGATCGGCTTTCGAGCTACCACCAACGGTGTGGTTGATGGCGTGACGTCATTCGTGACCATTGGCTTCGTTGACGATGGACCAGACGTCTATGAGATCAGCCGCGTCGACCGCTTCTTTGGGGCAACCGCCAGTGAAAAGTTGGCATCAGGTGCGACGCAGGTTGGCGTGGGACTAGCAGGGGGACCGGCCAACGGTGTAACCCGTGTCATTCAAGTATTGGATACAGCGAACAACGCGACCACGCTTGGTGGCGGTGTTGTTGATATCGCTGAAAACGGCGTGACGGTTGAAAACGCACTGAAGACAGGCACTGCTGCGGTTGGACTGGGCGCCAATCTTTCTGGTGCGGCGGGCGAAGCCGCTGAGGCTGCTGCAAACGCCAGCAAGTAAGTCCGGTCGCGGACGAATACCGAAGCAGCGGCGAATACCGATCGCCTTCAGTTTATCCGGCCGACGTTGGTTACTTCCGACCAAAGTCGGCTGGAATTTCTCCCCATTCCTTTGTCTTCCATTTGAGGATGGGATTGGTCAGCTCATTCTCGCTGAGCCATTTCTCCGCACGGCGAACGTACTCAAATAGCTTCTGATTGGCTTTCGTCTGGCCCAGTTTCGTCTTGCACTTTCCTTGCCGAACCCAGCTCATTCCAATCTTGGAATCGGAATAGATCGTTTGGTCTGGACGTTTAGGCTTTAGGAGTGCCAGGGCGTGGACGATCGCCAGAAACTCACCAATGTTGACTGTGCCTTCGGGATACGGACCTTGGTGAAAGATGTTGATGTTCGTCGATAGCTCAACACCCTGATACTCCAAGATTCCAGGGTTTCCTTTGCATGCCGCATCCACGCAAACGGAGTCCAATTCGACACCCAGCGATTTCAACTCATCGAGGGTCTTGGCGGACGGAGTGGACTTTCCAGGCTTCGTCGATTTGCCCCAGTGATCGGACGCATTTTC
>CAYQMZ010000184.1:6351-11359 GCA_964418725.1 uncultured Pirellulaceae bacterium | reverse complement strand
GCCCAGCTCACCCTTGAAGATGTTGTGCAGGGTGTCGCCAAGGACGTGACGGTGAACTTGCCGCCCGGGTGGCGCGTCAGTGACGATCCATCGTGGCGTGCATCGTTGCATACCGTCGGCCCCGGTGCAGGATTTTGGGGCCGTCCCGCGAATGAGGATGAGCGTCAGAAGCTTGGGTTAGGTACCACGGATCTGGCACTGAAGGTCACTTTTATATGGGCACCGCATGCCAAGGCGGCAAAGGTACGCAATGGCGATTTTGTGATTGATCTGGATGGCAACCGCAAGAACATGAATATGCGTCAGTGCCATGGTTTCCTGCAGATGCATCGTGACTGGGGTGACGAGATCGAGTTGACGGTTGTGCGTCGTGGCAAGCCGGTCGAACTAAAAATGACATTGCCCTCGCAGCCCCTTCGTGACTGATTGCGTGCGAGCAGCGGGCTGTCTTCATATTTGTTAATTGGTGTTTCGCGTTCGACTAGCTGATTGGCTGGTCGAACGGGAATCGCTGCACGAAACGCTCTTAGTCGAACTGCACTCGTTCGTTCAAGTGATTTCTTGCTGTCGCTTTCGCAGGATGCTTGGCGGGTTTTCTTCACGCATGTTGCGGCAATTCTTGGCGGTCGTCCGGGCCCCATAAACCGACTCGTCCTTACTGCGCGTTCGCCAGTTGATCACTTGATGTCGAATCGATTTCAACGCATGGACGTGCGACTTACGCAATAGTTCCTAAGTCTTCGTTTTGTGTCCGATCTGGTGCGGGCTATCCCGCTGATGGTTTGCGATTCGCGCAGCAGACCCCACATTTGGGTTGAACACGTTTTCGTCTTAAACACGATGACGTTATTCATCAGATGCATCGGAGAACCAATGGAAAACGCGGCGGAAGTGATCGAAGGTGAGTTCCACGCAGTCGTTGAACAGATACTCCGGCTCCATTCCGATTTGGATCTGCGAGTTGAACCCGTTGATTGGTCCGCGGGGTCGGCGAAATTGGGGGCCGACAGCGACGCTGAGGTTCTTTGTTCGTCGATCAGTCTTGAAGGTGAAGACATGAGTTGCTCGCTCGCTCTCTTCGGCCGAGCTGCATTGATCCAAGGACTGTCAAAGACAGGCGCTACGTGTGCTGCTGACTGGATCGGCGAATTAGCAAACCTATTGATGGGAGCGCTCAAGAACCGACTATCTGAATACGGACTTTGCACTCGTCTAGGGCTTCCCGTTTGCGTGCAAGGAAAGAAATTGGAATTCATCTCGCGACACTCAGCGCAGAGCGCGGTTGCGGTTTATACCGACATCGGTTCCGTTGCAGTCGAGCTACATTACTCCGTTGACCCGAATACCCAATGGCAGCGTGACCCGGATCTCGCTGCTGTCGAAGAGGGCGGCATGTGCCTTTTCTAATCCATTGGACGAATCGAAACACTTGCCAAATTGAGAGCTACCCAACATGAGCACGAACGTACTAGTTGTTGACGATTCACTTACCGTGCGCGAAGAAGTGATGGAGGCACTGTCTGGCCTCGACGTTGACATAAAACAAGCTGTAGACGGTATCGAGGCCCTGAGGGTCATCCAGAACAACCCTATTGATTGTGTTATCTGCGACGTGAACATGCCGCGAATGAACGGTATCGATGTCGTGGTGGAAGTGCGTAAGCAGGAACGCTTCGCCGATCTGCCAATCTTGATGCTCACCACCGAAGGCTCCAGAGATTTGATTCTGAAGGCAAGACGGGCTGGAGCCAGCGGTTGGATGGTGAAGCCATTCGTTCACGATATGCTCGCTCGAACCGTCAGCAAGATGACTCGAGATAAAGCCGGCGCCCAGTAGACAGCGAAGCGTCTCGCTTTGTCATCTGCTCACAGCAACACTCGGTTCGCAATGAATAGCCAGGGAAAATCGACCAGCACATACCGCAGCCTGACTGTGCGGTACATTGGTGCGTTAGCGCTGATTGGAATTTTCTCTTCCTTCATGAGCTTGCAGCTCAATTCGTTAAGCGCAACACAGGCCGTCGACGCGCCACGCATCAACCTTTCTGGCCGACAACGCATGCTGTGTCAGCGAATATCGCTGCTGGCGATTCGGTTAATCCATGCGGACAATCCGTCGCAAGCTTCGCTGCTACATGACGATCTCGCGGCAGCCGTCGGTCTGATGGAACGCTCGCATCACGCATTGCTTTTCGGCGATCGGGAACTGGGCATCTCGTCCGAGATGAACAGCAACGTGCATGACCTGTACTTCGGTAACCTCGCCCTGAATAGCAGCGTCAATGAATTCACTGCACTCGCGAGAAGAGTCCTGGCCCACGACCCTAGCAGTCTAACCATCGACAATCCGGCCTTGATTGCGATGGTGGCGAAGACGGACCGCCTGCTTGCTGGCCTAAATCGCGCGGTCCTTTTGAACGAGCAGGATGGACAGGAACGGATCAACGAAATTCGGGGGATGGAGTTCGCAGCGTGGCTTTGCACCGTGGTGCTGCTGTTCGTTGAAGGACTCATGATTTTCCGTCCTATGGCTCTGCAGGTTCGGTCTCAGCTAAACAAGAATCAAGCCGCCAACGAGGAATTGATTGCCAAGGATCGCAGAATCCAGCTACTACTCGGCTCAACGGGAGATGGTCTGCTTCCCGTCAATGAACTGGGGCAGGTGACTGGCGGAATATCGTCGCGTGTCGAAAGCTGGTTTGGACCCGTCGAGGAGGGAAAGTTCTTCTGGGATATCATCGCGGAAGACTCCGAACGATCGCTTGAAATCGAATTGGGTTTCGAGCAAATCGTCGCCGGCATTCTTCCGTTTGATGTTGCCGTATCACAGGCGGTTTCCATCGTGCACATCCGAGGACAGGTGCTCGGTATTGATTACCGTGAAGTCTTTGATGAAGGCAAGCGAACTGGGTTTCTGCTAGTGATTCGCGACATCACGAGTGAACTGGCTCGAGAGAAGAGTGAAGCCGAAACCAAAGAGTTCGGCCAAATCCTAAGTAACGCGATGCGCGACCAACACTCGTTCAGTCGATTCATTGAAGAGACCAGAAACAGCCTCGCACTCGCTGCTGCCGCGGATGTTGACGACTCTACGAGAGTTCGAGTGCTTCATACGGTGAAGGGGAACACGAGTATCTTCGGATTCGAACGATTCTCGCAGCAGGTCCACGAGGCAGAAGGTCTGCTTCTTTCTGGCGAGCACGCCCGCAACGTCGTTCCAAAGTTGCAGCAAGTGTGGGAACAACGTGTGCAGCAATTCCAAGAAATTATCGTCGGTCGCGATGACGTGTGGATTTCAAAGCGAGAGCACAACCGTCACATCGCGCACCTGACCAACAATGATGCGCTGCAGCGTCTGGTTCCTGAAGTGAAACGCTGGCGGTTCGAGTCCGCCTATCGGAATCTGGAACAGTTGGCGAAGGGGGCAAACCGGCTGGCTAGTCGCCTGAAGAAGGCCGTGGACGTGCAGATCGATGCTGATCAAGAATTGCGATTGGATGCGGATCACTTTGGAAAGATCTGGAGCTCGCTAATTCACGTTATTCGCAACGCGATTGATCACGGCATCGAGCTGCCGGAGCTGCGCAAGTCGGTCGGAAAGGCAGTGACGGGCAGTCTGAAGTTGAGTTGCCAGATTGATGCGGGACTTGTCACGATTTCCATCGTTGATGACGGAGCGGGGATCGACTGGAAACGCATCGCACGAAAGGCAGCCGAGGAAGGGATGCCGAACGACACCAGCGAAGCGTTGATCGATGCACTCTTCACCGACGGGTTATCTAGCCGGGAGGACGCCAATGACATTTCTGGTCGCGGCGTTGGAATGGGGGCGCTGAAGGCCGCAGTCGAAGAAGAAAACGGAAGCATCACGGTGCAATCAGAGCAGGGACAGGGAACACAAATCACGCTTGCGATTCCACTTCCAAAGCAGAGTGCCTATGAGGACTTGCACGATCAGTCGAAATACGGACCGACACTGATTGGGTCCGCCTAGCACCCACGCATTCCGCAAAGAGCGAGCGGATGAATCAGCTTTGCACGATGCCCTCGCCTAAGCGAGGGGAGCACCGAGTCGAATCGCAGAAACACTCGGCAACTTCCTCGCTCGACGACTGGGCGATTATCACTGGTCGTCCACTAGATCAACAGTTGATCGATAATGTGAACGATGCCGTTCTCTGCTTGAATGTCTGCTTCCTGGACGAACGTTCGCGTTGATGTTCCATTCACACGGACGCCAGCCTCCGTCGAAGTCAGTTGCAGGACGCGACCGCCAAGTGTTTGCACGGGTTCGCCGGACAATAACGTGGCGGCGTCAAAGCGTCCTTGTACCACATGGTTCAGCAGCAAGTTGGTCACTAACTGAGGTGCAAATCTGACAAGGAAATCTGCGAATCGAGGCGACAGCAAGGCAAGTCCTTCATTTGCCGGTGCGAACAAAGTGAATTCACCGGACTGCAAAGTTTCGTTCAGTCCAGTCGCTTCCAGCAACGTGTTGAGGCGGCTCAGTGACTCGTTCGTCGATACGACTTCTGCGACGGTCGGTTGCGGAGCCTCCGGCAGTAAGACGGCGTCGATTACGTGGACGATGCCATTCGAAGCCTCGATGTTGGCAAGTGATACTTCGATCTGACCGTTCAGTACCACGCTGTTGCCCACCACCTCGACGGTAACCTCTTGCCCCTGCAACGTAGTGACCGTACTGCGCTGGAGCAATTCTTCGGAATTCAACGACTCATCGACTACGTGGTATGTGAGGATCTGTGTCAACGCCCCGGATGGATCGGCCAATACCGCTTGGAGCACGCTTGGGTCGAGTTTTGAGAACGCGTCGTTCGTCGGAGCGAAGACCGTGAAGTCACCATCTTGAGCGAATACACCATCGAGCCCAGCAGTTTGCAAGGCAACCAGGAGCGTCGAGAATTGAGGGTCGGTGGTTACCAGTTCCGCGATGGTTGGCTGGACCGCAGGCGGTACGAGCACCGATTCGATGACGTGGATAATTCCG
>CAYQMZ010000184.1:0-6341 GCA_964418725.1 uncultured Pirellulaceae bacterium | reverse complement strand
ATGCTGGCACGTTTGCGGTGCGAACGAGAATACTTCCGTTTAGCAGCAGTCCCTCGTCAGTCGCCTCAAGCGAAATTGACTTACCTTGGAGCGTTTCAACAGAACTCAAGCGAAGTAGGGCTTCCGAATCGAGTTCTTCGCCCAGCACGTGATACTTCAGGATGTTTCCCAGACCTTCCGTATCCTGCAACAAGCCGTCCAACGTGATCCCCAACGACTCCAGGGCCTCGAATGCCGAGTTGGTCGGTGCGAAGACTGTAAACGTACCCTCCTGGCCGAAGATGTCCGCTAGTCCGGCCGCACCAAGTGCTGCTCCCAAAAGCGAGAAGTCTTCCGTGCCAGCCACGATGTCCAATATCGTTGGCTGCTCCAACTTGTCCTCCAGCACACCTGCTGATTCCAAGTCCTGCAGAGCGGCACTGATTTGTGCGTCCACGCCCGCTGGGTCACCACCAAAACTGGACAGCCGTGGCTCGACCGCGAATTCTACGTCCACGGCATTGAGAACGTCGCGTCCAAATCCGCCTATGAGCGACACTCGACCTTCGAAAGTCGTATCGACGGCCGAGACAATGTCGTTGCGCGAGGATAGTGACACGTCGACGTCTCCACCAATGGTGACACCGTCTAGTGCAACCAAGTCTTCTTGCCACCATGTGTGGACACGAACGCGATCTTGATGAACCGAGTCTTCGACCAACAGTCGCGTTGCGCCAAAGCCAGAGACTTGCGTGTCGTCACCAATCTGGCTGTCGCGAATTAAGGTTGTGCTGTCCTGCCGCGCGCTCAGACGGAAGTCATCGCCCACGTTGGTATCCAGAACAGCCACAGTCGCGTCGCCTCGGCTGGTCAAAATGAGATCGCGATGGATCTCTGAATCCGCTACCAGCAATGTGTTGGACGAGCCGCCGCCCTCTAATGTGGCATTCCTAAGCGTGTTTTTTCGGACAGCGATGCGGTCGTCTCCCGAGCCGCCGTCAGCATGCAGTGAGTCCGCGGTCATGTGTTCTGCAATAAAGACATCGTCACCACCAGAAAGATGTACAAACACGTCGTCTGGAACTTCAATCTTCCGAAGCTCCACCAGATCATTGCCAGTCCCCATCTGAATACGGAGGTCATCCGTTATGCGAGACGCGTTCAGTGTGATCTCGTCGTGGCCTTGTACTGTCGTGCCGTTCAAGCCGCGTATCACGATTTGGTCGATATCTTGCCGGATTTCTACCTGATTATCGGCGGCGTCACCTTGAACGTACAAATCGCCTCGGAAGAGATGCAGCGATACGTCGCCAGCCAGTAAATCTCGCCGCTCTAAGCACTCAAGCATTCGGCCGAATTGTCGCTTTGTTTCTTTTCGCATGTGTTCTCCAGGTTGCTTGGATAGTTGTTTCCGAGCCTGCCTTGCCGTCTGCTCGTGCTGACTTGCTTGTCAGCTACATGTGTAGCTAAACTGTAGGAACCCGAAACTGAGCGACAACCCGGCAATTTGTAAAGATTTCACGGTTAACGGTTCAGCGCCGCGGCCAACACGTTTGAGGCTGTCGAAAAAGTCCCTAGTGCAAGGAATATTTTGAGTGGTTTGGCGACTACCTCATGTCCACTGCCAATTTCGAGGTGAAACGATGCGTAGGCTGCTTACTTTCGTCGCTCTATTGCTAGCTGTTCCTGCCGCGGGTTTTAGTCAGTCGATCGAAACAACAGTCGACGGGCAACAAATCAAGCCAGACTATCAGTCCGTACAGCGTTCCGACGGATCCACGTTGCCTGCCGCTAGAGGGGTATGGCGAGCCAACGGTTACGGCTATTTGGTGGAAGTCACCGATACGAAGATTCACGCGTTCAACGAAACTTCGACTCTGATGTGGCCGCAATCGGACGTCGAGCCTGTGCAATTGGCGTTCTATAAAATTCCCGATTCGAATCGAGCTGCGTTCTCGCTGGATCCAAAGTTTCCACCGATCATTTGTGAGCGCATTTCTGGTTTGCCAAAGAAAGCGAAGCCGCAAACGTGGACGCCCCGGCAAGTGTTTGCAGCCTTTGAAGAAACGATGCGCGAAAACTACGTGTTCTTCGCAGAGCGGAATTTCGATTGGGCGGATCGTGTGAAGGGCATTCGCCCCAAGGTGAATGATTCGCTGACAGAAGCACAGTTGTTCGAATTGCTGGAGGCAAGTCTTCAGGGAATCGATGACGGACACGTTCAGTTGGGAGCGACAATAGACGGAGTTCCGCGAAGACCACCGATCGGATTGTCGGAAACCGAAAAGTTGGGCATTCAATTGTTTGAGAGCCAAACAGAAGAAACAGACTTTGAGCAGTATTTGCAGAAACGGATTCAGCAGTACGAGTTGGGAATCGCGCGTGACATTCTTCAGGGCAAGGTTCGCCAGTCGTGCAATGAACTCACGTGGGGAACAACCAAGAACAACGTCGGCTATTTGCACATTGCTGGCATGGCTGGGTTTTCCGATGCGGAATCGTTGGAAGGTGAACTCGCAGAATTGCACGAGGCAATGAATGAGCTTCTTCGAGATCTCGCGCCAACCAAGGCGTTGATCGTCGATGTTGGAATCAACGGTGGCGGCAGCGATGTGTACAGCCTGGCAATCGCCTCTCACTTCGCTGACAGGCGGCGGTTAGCGTTTGCGAAAGGTCCGCGAAAGATCCACGGTATCACTCATGCAATCTATCTCGAGCCGTATGTCCAGAAAGATGCGGTCACGTATACGAAGCCCGTTTATCTGGCTATCAACGATGTCACGATGAGTGCGGCCGAGATCTTTGTGCTCTGCATGAAGGACCTGCCTCACGTGACCACCGTTGGGAAGTCCACTCGCGGAGCACTGTCGGATGTCCTATCCAAAACACTGCCGAATGGCTGGGCGTTCGGACTTTCCAATGAAATCTATACCGACGCCAACGGTAAGTGTTTCGAGGCGATAGGGATTCCGCCAGAGATCCCGTTGCAATTGGTGGATCCGACCAAGCCCGGTTTGGGGCACGCCGCGGCGATCTTGAAGGTCGCGGATATGGCCAAGTAGCCTCACGGAACGACCCTCTGAGTGTTTGAAGCCACATAATCGGTTCTAGGCCGCACAACGCGGCCTTCTGGCGTACCGAGAGAACGCCACGAGTCTTGGTTGTGACCTACGATTCCTTCGGATTATTAGTGTCGCAACGAAGAGTGCATTCCGTGACCCCACCTGTAACTGACTCGCCAAGCCTGAGTCAAAATCGCGATTCAGTTCGGCCAATCTCGTGGTTCTATCTGGCGATTACGATCCTCGCCAGTTGCGTAACGTTGGCTCAAAATACTCCGCCGGACCCGGACCTGTGGGGCCACGTGCGCTATGCCCAGGACGTGTTCCAAGATGGGCTGCTACACCCGACCGCCACGCACACTTACACGGCGGAAGGTCATCGTTGGATCAACCACGAGAACCTTTCTGAATTTGCTCTGGCTGCGACGGCCGAGACATTCGGGGCTCAAGGGCTGATCGTTGGCAAGACGCTACTTGGGTTGCTGGTCGTGTGCCTGATGATTCGGAACGCGAGCCGCCAACGGGTACCGATATCGATTACCTGTATTTGTACCGTTCTGGCAGCGATTACGCTGACCGCCTTTTGGCCAGTGCGTCCGCAGCTTGCGAGCTACGTGGGTTTGGCGCTTGTGGCCTTCGTGCTGGACACAGCGTTTCGTGACTGGGGCACCGATCGGAAATTCAAAGGTTCGGTGTTACTTTGGCTGCCGCTAATCATGTTTGTCTGGACGAATTCGCACGGTGGATTTGTGGCGGGTCTGTGTTTGTTGTCGGCGTACTTGGGGATTCGAGTTATAGAGCAGGTTTGGCGCGATGTGGTCGAAGGACAAGACGCGTCGAAAACGACACTTCGAAAGCGAATCTCTTGGGGCGTCTTCGGCTGGCTGGCATTGATTGGCGTTGCATGTTGGGGCTTCTCACTCGCCAATCCTTACGGGATCGAATTGCATCAGTGGATGTTCGCATCGTTGGGGCAACCACGACCAGAGATTTCTGAGTGGGCTCCACCCCGATGGGGCGACGAGTTCTTGCCGCCGTTCATCGTACTTTCTGTGCTGACATGGGGATCCGTACTGTTCTCGAGGCTGCGTCGCGATCCTGCACAACTCGCGCTGTTGGCGCTGTGTTTCTGGCAAGCCACCAGCCATTCGCGTCACATCGCACTGTTCGCCATCCTGGCAGGCTTTTGGATTCCGCCGCATGTCGCTTCCGCACTTTCGAGATTGAGAGCCGGCGCCGCTGACTCGACCGAGGACAAGTCTGCCGAGCAGCAGAAAGGGAAGAATGAGAATTCAATCGCCGGAGTTTTTGGCATCGCGTTGACGTTCGCACTGTTCATGCTCTGCTTCCGGCTGTACTCGAGAGTTTCCGATTTTCCCGTCGATAGAAACGAATACCCGGTGGCTGCGCTTCAGTTTATGGAAGACGAACAGCTCACGGGCAACCTTGTCGTTTCGTTTAACTGGGCTCAATACGCATTGGCAGCAATGGCCCCGGACATCAAAGTTCAGTTTGATGGCCGATTCCGAACTTGTTACCCGCAGGAAGTGATCGACATGCACTTCGACTTCTTGCTGGGTGACGTTTCGAAAGGACGTTTTCGCGCGGAGGAGTCTGGCGAGGTCGACCCACTGCGCGTGTTGCGCTACAAGAATCCGAATCTGGTACTGATTGATCGCCGATTCGCTCACAGCGTGCGCGTGATGGCTGAGCAAAACGACTTCTGCTTGCTATATCAAGATTCGTTGGCCCAAGTCTGGGGCAAGGCGAACATCTATGACGACGCGTGTCGCCCCGAGTACGTTTCCGTTGACCGAAGACGCGTTAGCGAATCGATCCAGCAAGGCAGCGTCACATGGCCAGCTTTCCCACAGGCGGATGATCTGGATAACGAATCCGAACAGTTGTCCGTCGTAGCTCAATTGAGCGAACGTGCGAAGCGACCTTGAACAGTCGTGCCGTCTGCGTCATTCGTCTTTGGGTGCAGATGTTGGTCGCGCCGTTCAATCGTTATTGGCCCTTCGCAGCGCCGCCGTTTCTTACCTGTTGTGAGCCAACTATCGCTTTGGTAAGCTCAGATCTATTGAGACCGATTCTCATTACGGCGAAGATCTGGACATGTCACTTGCTGCTCTGAATAGCTACGCGAAAGATGACGCGATCGTTGAAAAGTTGGAGATCGGCGATGCGACTGCGAATCGATTGAAGTCGCTCGGGCTGTTCGAAGGCCAACGCATTACGGTGGCTCGTCGAGGCAATCCGTTGATCGTCAAAGCGGCAGGCAGCCGAATCGCCATCGCTGATGGACTGGCTCAGCATATCTGGGTCCGAGAATTCGACGAATGATCGACCAAGCGACGAGCTCTTCGTCATCGCAAGTCACGATTGCGTTGGTGGGGAATCCCAATGTCGGCAAGACGACGGTTTTTAATCGTCTGACCAATCTGTCAGCCAAGACGTCGAACTTCGTCGGTACAACCATCGAGAAACGTGTTGGTACCTTTGAAGTCGCGGGTGAGCAGATTCGGGTCATTGATTTGCCCGGTCTATTTTCTTTAGAGGCAACTTCTCCGGAAGAGACGGTTGCCAAGTCCGTGTTGGATGGCGAACACGAACAGCGTCCAGATGGCGTGGTCGTCGTCGTTGACGCCACGAATCTTGGTCGCAGCCTGTTTGTCGCCGGTCAGACCGTTGATCTTGGTCTGCCAACAATCGTCGCCATAAATATGGTGGATGTCTCGCGGCAGCAGCAAATCGAAATTGACTGCCAACAGATGGCAGATGAATTGAAGTGCAAAGTCATTCCTATCTCGGCGCGTACTGGCGAAGGTCTGGATGAATTACGCCAGGCGATCCGCGACTTGAAGAATCCTCCCGCGTTGAACGTGGTGCAAGATCCTGTCTGCACGTCTTGTGGTGATTGCCCTTACGCGGACGGGCACAACTGGGCATCGGGTCTTGCGGGACGAGTTGTCTCCTCCAGGGACATTCAGCCAAATGCAACCACCGATCGATTAGATCAATTCCTCACGCACCGCTGGTTTGGACCAGTCGCGTTTGCGTTGACCATGGTGGCGGTTTTCGCGTTAGTCTTTTGGTTGGCGACCTATCCAATGGATTGGATTGAAGGCACGTGTGGAGCATTGGCTGAGACCGTAGCTGGCTGGCTTCCCGCCGGAGACTTCAGCAGTCTGATCACGGACGGCATCATCGGAGGCGTTGGAGGCGTCATCGTCTTCTTACCGCAAATCTGCCTGCTCTTTTTTGCGTTGTCGCTGCTGGAAGATTCTGGATATCTCT
>CAYQMZ010000183.1:0-11383 GCA_964418725.1 uncultured Pirellulaceae bacterium | reverse complement strand
CTGAGATCCAGAGCGGTCACTTTCAAACACGATCTGGGATCCATCGGGGCTGAAGGCAATCGAGTAAGCATCACTGTAGGCACGCAATGTGTGCTCCACTTCCCACGTCTTTGTATTCCAGACAAAGATTGTGTCGCTCTTACTTCCAGAGACTAATGTGTGTCCTTGTGGACTAAAGGCGAGGGAATAAACCGCATCAACGTGACCTCTCAGTTCGCGTGGCTGATTCATGTCGGCGTTGGGATCAAAAATACGAATCGTATTCTCTCCACCTTTCGTTCCCGTCGCGACGAGTCCACGAGGGCTAAATGCGACACAACGAATTTGTTCGAAACCGTGGTCGTAGCTGGCGATTAATTGTCCGGTGTGAGCGTCCCACAGTCGAAGTTCAGATGACTTCTTCGATTCAGTGTCCGATTGATCCGACCCAACAGTCGCCAACATCGTGCCTGACGGATTGAATGCGATGTCACTAACTTCCGTACCATGATCCAGTTCGATAGCCTCGCCCGCCACACGCGTCGTGCCGTTCCAAGGACGAACATAAACGATGTTGCTTCGTGAATATGCCAGCGTCTGGTTGTTCCAAAACGCGACGGCATTCGCCGGGGTGGAGTGCTTCGTTTCACAGAGAGCCTCGCTAGTACCCCGATCGAATTCCCACAGCCGGACGCTGCCTTCGTCCCCTGATGAAACGACGTTGTTGTCGGCATCGAATGCTACGTCCATCACGGAACGTGCGTGGCCCCGAAGTTTCGGTAGCTGGTTGCCTGTGGTCGCGTCCCAAATCCGAATCGTGCCATCCTGTCCGCTGGTTAGCAATTGCGAACCATCTTCCGTGAAGACGGCTCCCGTTACGCGGCCGAAGTGGCCTTGGAGTTGGAAGAGCTTCGTGCGTGTCCGGACGTCCCAGATTTCAACAACGTTGCGAATCAGCGCGGCAATACGCGATCCGTCTGGGCTAAAGCAGACGTCCCATATTTGTACGTTCGTTCGTAAGCTGAAGCCTTTACGGTCCCGCAGGTCGAAACTGTTCGCTCTCTCGATTGCCATGTTCTTGGCATCGCCGGTCAACTGAATCGCCGCAATGTCGATTTGATTGGGAGAGACTTCGATTCTTGCAGCAGCCGGAAGCAGTAATTCTTCTTTGCCGACGCGTTGTCGCTCGGGGACGTGCGTCGAAGAAAGCAGTTGTAAGGTCGTTTCCTCATTGGATTCCGATTCCACAATCTTCCAGCGTGCAAAGTGGCCGTCCGACGCGGCAGTGTAGACCTCGTTGTTGAATGCGAACTCAACATCGTTAATGCTGCTGCCCTCTTTGGGGAGATCGCGAGCGGAGTTGCTGATCCTTGCGTCGACGTGGTTCCCTTGAGCGATCAGTTCGCCTGTCTTTGCATCTAGCAGACGCAAAATACCATCGGAGCCGCCGGTAATGAGCCATTTTCCGCTGGGATCGTAGGTAAGCTGGCGGATGCCACCGATCGGCATCGTCGGAGCAGGATTGGTGTCCTCATCGTCCGGATGCCTTTTGAATTTGCTAAGTCGGCAGGAGACAAACTGGCGCATGCATGGCTCAGTTCCGTTCAGCCTTTCAAAATTCCATATTGTCACGGTGTTGTCCGTGAACCCGGCTGCGACAGATTTCCCGTCTCCGCTCATGGCAATGCAAGCAACGAGTTCGACAGACTCGGGCACCAACTCATGTACGATTGAACCTGTGGCGACATCAAAAACTGTGATGCCTTTGCGGGTGCACCAAACAAGTGTGCGCCCATCGCTTGTTGAGCTGAGATCGCGAATTTTGATAGGGTCGTTGGGGCGATAGAGGATTTGATCATCGCCTTCGTAGATCAGCCGACGGTGATGCCACGCGCGCGTGCGGTATCGTTCATCGATGCTCGTGAGGAACTCGATAGCGGCCTCGGTCTTTCCTTCTCGCCATCGGGCAGCAGAGAGGAACCAGTTTGCGATCGCGGTACGTCTGGCTTTGGCTTCCTCTGCCGTTGCTCCCCAATTGAGACCGTATGCCGCGCCGACGAACGCGGCGAAAATGAGAACCATTGATGTCACCAACAGGCGATTGTTGCTGACGAATTTTCCGAAGTTGTAGGCAAGCGACGGAGGCCTAGCAAGAACCGGCTTATTGTCCAGGAATCGCTCAACGTCCTCGGAAAGCTCACGCGCTGATTGGTATCGACGTCGACGGTCTTTTTCGAGTGTCTTCATCACCACCCAGTCCAACTCACCACGCAGGATGTGTTTCAGTTTGGTAGATGTGATCTGCCTATTTTCGGCGACCGTTTCACTCGCGTCTCGATTCGTGGAAAGTCGATCGCTAGGTATCGGTGGCGTTTCATCCCGAATGGCTTGCCACAACAGCATTGGGTTGGTGGTCTCGATCGGCTTGCTGCCGGCCAGCAGCTCATAGAGAACCACACCCAGCGAATAGATGTCTGTCCGCGTATCGATATCCGCTTGTCCTGTTGCCTGTTCGGGAGACATATACAGGAAGGTGCCAATGGGTTTGCCGGCCTCCGTGTTGATCGAGACGTTTGAAAGTTTGGATCCCGTTCCCAGGGCTTTCGCAAGTCCGAAGTCAATGATCTTGGGTACGGGGCCCGTATCCATCGACGCCACGAGGATATTGGTCGGCTTGAGGTCGCGATGAACAACGCCTCGGATGTGGGCGTGTTGCACTGCGTTGCAGACGGCGGAAAACAGTCGCAAGCGTTCGCGGATATCGAGTTGGTTCTTGTCGCAGAATTGAGTGATCGGGATTCCCTTCTCGTCATCCCCGCCAACCAATTCCATCACAAAGTAGGGTAGGCCACCGACGGTCGTGCCGGCGTCATACACCTTCGCGATATTGTCGTGGTTCATGATGGCCAGCGCTTGACGCTCGGCCTCGAATCTCGCGATTACACGTTTGGTGTCGGTGCCCTCGCGGATCAGTTTGATTGCCACCTCGCGTCGAACAGGTTTATCCTGCTCGGCCATCCAGACCTGCCCCATGCCGCCGATTCCAAGCAGCCTTAGCAGTTTGTACGAATCGATTTCTGTACCAGCTTGGAAATTGGGAAACGTCTCAGGGACGTCATCGAACGCCGAGAATAAGTCGTCGTCGGTTTCCCGAGTGCTCTCGTTGGGCGGGTGTGAATCTTGGGGCGGATCAACCATGGCAACATCTTAAGACTGGAAGCCGGCGACTGCCACTATCGTTGAAACCATGTACGTGCAGATACACATCAGTTTCCCACAGGTTCTGCAGATGCGTTGCAAATGCAATTCGCAGAGTGTACGCGCGTCATGCATTGGTGTGTGCAGTTTGTGTATGATTGTGGGCAATTGCACCACCGCGTTTTTAGCAGGTTCGTTATGTTTGGTTGTGACTTCTCTCGATGGACTTTTGTCCTGCTTGTTGTACTCTCGGCGAACACGTTGAGAGCCGACCAGGCCGCCGACAACTGGCATCAATGGCGAGGCCCCGATGCGACGGGCGTTTCGAAAACAGCCACGCCTCCTCTCGAGTGGGATGAAGAGGCGGGTCGCAATATCAAATGGAAAGTTCCGGTTGAGGGCAAAGGTGGCTCTTCGCCGATCGTTTGGGGTGATCGAGTATTTCTGTTGACGGCTGTCGATACCGGACGCGTCGACGAATCGAAGGTGCCACCGGGAGAGCAAAAGCACAAAAATCCGTTCGGAATTAAGTATCCCAATACGTACTTTCAGTACGTCGTGCTTTGCATTAGTCGTGAAACTGGCGAGGTGCTTTGGCGTCGGGTTGCGGCCGAGCAAGTTCCAGTCGAAGGCCATCACCGAGACAACGACTACGCATCGTCCTCGCCAACCACCGATGGCGAACGGTTGTATTGTTGGTTCGGTTCCGCGGGCTTCTATTGCTACTCCTTGGATGGTGAGTTCGTTTGGAAGCGAGACTTTGGAGCGGCGAAGACCCGCCTGAGTTTTGGCGAGGCCAGTTCGCCCACTGTCCACAATGGGAAAGTGATCCTGACGCGAGATCAAGAAGAGCAGTCGACGATTGTCGTCATGGACGCCAAGACGGGGGAAACGATTTGGCAGAAAGAAAGAGACGAGCCAAGCTGTTGGGCGACACCGATTGTTGTTGAATACGATGGTATCGAGCAGCTCATCACCAACGGGCACAATCGCGTACGAAGCTACAATCTGGACGATGGCGCGTTGATTTGGGAGTGCGGCGGCCAAGTCTCGAACGTTACACCGTCGCCTGTGTCCGATGGGACGAATGTCTACTGCATGAGTGGCTATCGAGGCTCCGCGGCTTTGGCGTTGCCGTTGGATGCGACCGGAGATATCACCGATTCCGAAAGTATTCGGTGGCAGCTTTCTAAGAATACGCCGTACGTGCCCTCGCCCATTTTGTATGCCGGGCTGCTGTACTTTAACCAGACGAATCGAGCCGTGATGACGTGTGTCGACGCGAAGACCGGCGACGTCGTGATCTCTCCGAAACACATGGATGGCTTGCGGGGAATGTACGCTTCACCCGTCGGGGCAGGGGATCGGGTCTATTATGTTGGTCGCAACGGCACGACGTTGGTGATCAAAAAGGATCGCGAGTTCGCTGTCCTCGCGACGAACAAGCTCGACGAGCCGATTGATGCTTCCCCGGCGTTGGCGGGCGGCGATTTGCTGCTTCGCAGTGAAAGCAGTTTGTATTGCATCGCCAAGTCTGCACCTTAGTCGTTGACGAACTTATCACAGGGCCAACGCGTTGTTGCGAGGACGGAAGAATGTCAGCTTTGTTTAAGAAGCTCAATTTGGGCTCCATTCAGCGAACTCTGGTTTTGAACGCTCCGGAATCATTTCAGGCCGAATTGGACCAACTAGAAGATGTGAAGGTGTTGACTCGATCCACAACGAAGACGCGAGTTGAATTTGCTCTTGGCTTCGCATGTACCGAATCTGAGCGTGATCGAATCTCCGCAAAGTTAGTGCAAGCCGCGGATGGTGATGCTGTGGTTTGGTTGGCGTATCCGAAGAAGTCTTCGAAGAATTACACTTGCTCGTTCAATCGTGATTCCGGTTGGCAAGTCTTCGGCGACGCGGGCTTTGAAGGAGTCCGACAAGTCGCAATTGATGAGGATTGGTCGGCTCTTCGATTTCGTCGCACGGACAACATAAAGTCAATCACACGAGATGCCTCTCGAGCGATTTCAAAGTCCGGGCAAGCTCGAGCCAGGAAGTAAAATTCGTCACCTCATTGTGTCTTCTACCTCAATGTGTCTTCTTTTTTGTAAACTCATTTGATGCGATTGCCGGTTTCGGGAACAGACGGAGGCGATCGCCGAGATCTCTACTATCGGGTGCTCTATGAATCGACTGCTATTGCTGCTGGCCTTTCTCGTTTCCTCACCTCTACTCGCCGATAACTGGCCAAACTGGCGCGGACCGAATGGCAACGGCGTCGCTGAAGGTGCGGGATATCTGCAAAAGTGGGACGTAAAAAAGGACGTTCTCTGGAGTGTAGAACTTCCTGGTGTCGGCGGTTCCACGCCTGCTGTCTGGGGAGACCATGTTTTCGTGACGTCGCCCTCAGGTACCTCGCAAGATGAGAAGAACGTTGTCCTTTGCTTCGATATGGAGGGCAATGAAAAGTGGAAGCGTGTACTTGGCAAGGAACGCCAGGGTAAACACAAAAAGGGTAGCGGCAGCAATCCTTCGCCGCTGACGGATGGCCAATTCGTCTACTGCTACTTCAAGAGCGGCGAGTTGATTTGCCTAGATTTCGACGGCAAGACCGTTTGGCATAAAAATCTGCAGGAGGAGTACGGCGAAGATACGCTTTGGTGGGACCTCGGAACTTCTCCTGTATTGATCGACGACGCGCTGGTCGTGGCATGCGTGCAGTCTGGGCCGTCTTACCTAGTAGCCTTCGACAAAGCCAACGGTGATGTGATTTGGAAGCAAGATCGGATGCTTGATGCACCTGAGGAAGCGAACCAAACGTACTCGACGCCGGTCGTGGTTGGATCAGGCGACGAGCAAAAGCTGGTTGTCTTAGGAGCAGACCATGTGACCTGCCATAGCGCGAAAGAGTGCCGAGTTGTGGCGCATCAGTGGTATGAATCCAAAGAATGACAAGTACTTTCGATCCATTTCGTCACCCGTCGTCAGTGGTCAAACGGTGGTTGCTCCGTATGCTCGCGGAACGACGCTGACGGCGATTCGGATGGGCGGCACAGGTGACGTCACGGAATCTCACATCGCTTGGTCTAATGAAGGACTGTCGTCAGATGTACCTACTCCGGCGGCTCTGGGGGACCGGGTATTCGTTCTGGCAGACAAGGGGACCGTGGCTGCACTGCGAGTCAGTGATGGATCGGTCATCTGGAAAGGTCGGCTACCGAAGAACCGGAATGCCTACAGCGCGTCTCCGATTGTGGCGGATGGAAAGCTGTACGTGGTCCGCGAAGATGGCAAGGTCTTCGTGTTGGCGCTTGATAAATTCGAAGTCCTGTCGGAAAACGAATTGGATGATCGCATCGTTGCGTCGCCGGTATTTACCGATGGCAAGATCTTGTTTCGTGGCGCCGAACGACTGCAATGTGTTGGCGTAAAGTAGTGGTTTACTTCTGCGTCGATATTCACGGCAGATGAGGTCGGGTAAGCAGCAGACTGATGGAAACGTTTGATGCGATCGTGATCGGTACGGGAGGGGTCGGCAGTGCGGCCCTTTACCATCTGGCTAAACGCGGTCTGCGCGTGCTGGGCATTGATCAGTTTTCACAGGCCCATGACAGAGGAAGTTCGCACGGTCAGTCGAGAATCATTCGGCAGGCATACTTCGAGCATCCAAGCTACGTTCCCTTGCTATTGCGGGCTTATGCGTTGTGGCATGAGCTAGAGGAAGCGGTGGGAAGCCAGTTGTTTCATCAGGTTGGGTTGCTGGAGGTTGGTCCGCGAGATGGTGTGCTGATTCCCGGAGTACTGGAAAGTGCGCAGCAACATACTCTGCCTCTTGAACGACTTTCGAATGAAGAAGCTCGTCGTCGGTTTCCCTTTGTCATCGACGAGACAAGCGAAGTTGTCTTTGAACCGACAGGAGGCTATTTGTTGGTCGAACGCTGCGTGGAAGCTCACTTGGCACTGGCCACACGACTGGGAGCGCAATGGCGGCAAGAGAAAATTCTGCAATGGAAAGCCTTGCCGGGAAGCAATGGAACAGACCGAATTGAAGTCGATACAACTAACGAGACCTACGAAACCGAACGCGTTGTAATCGCTGGCGGAGCTTGGTCGGCGCAGTTGTTAGATGAAATCGGCGTCCCGCTGCGAGTTGTCCCCAAGGTTCAGTATTGGTTCGAGCCGTCGGATGCGGCAGCCGCAAAGAATCTGCCCGTGTACTTTTTTGAAACCGATACTGGTTGCTTTTACGGTTTCCCAAGAATAGACGCCAAGGGGCTCAAGGTCGCCCAACACACGGGAGGCCAGCCTGAAGCTGGCCCTGTGGATCTGGACCGCGTTTCGGACCCTCAAGACTATTCGCTGGTCCGTCAATTCGTCGAGCGGACAGTGTCGACTTGCTCCAGCGAGCTCAAAGCGAAACAGGCTTGCATGTACACCTGCAGTCCAGACGACCATTTCATTCTGGACCGCTATCCGGGGCACCCGGGGATCGCTTTCGCCGCGGGGCTGTCCGGACATGGTTTCAAGTTTGCAACCGTTCTGGGTGAGTTGCTCGCCGAAATGGTGATGGGGCACGGAACTGAGGCAGATTCAGCATTTCTGCGCTTGGACCGCTTTTCTGCTGCCTAGTCCGGCTTGTCTGGACGGCTAGTGAGTTGCCGTCGTTTCGATTCGCTGTTCGCCGTCGTATTCGGGAAAACGACTGGTTGGCTGCGAAAATTGCCCAGTTGATTGGTTTGTGCGGCATTATCGCGTTTTTTCTGCAGACCTAACGTGTCCGTGCCCCGGCGATGATAACTACGTCGGGCGAAATCCGACACAAACACCCCCTAAATACCGATGGTGATTTTATGTTCACTATGGTAGCGTGAGTGCGGCTGAGTTGGATGCGGTGGGGCATCGTGAGGCCGCCTTAAGCGGATGGCAGTGCTTGCAACACATTTGGATCTGGAAGATAAAAGGGAAAAGTAGGAATGATCGCAGCTCAAAAAACATCGAATCGCATGGCAAAAAAGAATCAAACCAAGGCTGGAAAGAAGACTGCAGTTGGGCGGGCGACGGATTCCGCAGCGAATCAAAACGCGGTTTTGAATAGCACATTGCAGCAAATTGAGAAGGCTTTTGGCGAAGGTGCCATCATGCCTCTGGGCAGTGATGCGGATCGCAAGATTTCCGGAATTCCTACCGGCAGCCTTTCCCTCGATATGGCGTTGGGTGGTCAAGGGATTCCGCGGGGTCGAATCATCGAAATGTTCGGTCCGGAATCCAGCGGTAAAACCACATTGGCTTTGCATTGCGTTGCACAGGCTCAGAAAGATGGCGGAATCGCAGCCTTCATCGATGCTGAACACGCTTTGGATCCCAGCTGGGCTAAGAAGCTGGGGGTTGAGCTAGACGCACTTTTGGTGAGCCAGCCGAACAGTGGCGAAGAGGCGATGCAAATTTGCGAAATGCTTGTGAAGTCCAACGCTGTCGACATTATCGTCGTCGACTCGGTTGCCGCGTTGATTCCGCGTCAAGAACTCGAAGGCGAAATTGGCGACACGCACGTTGGTTTGCAAGCTCGATTGATGAGCCAGTCGATGCGGAAACTGACCGGTGCGATTGCTAAGAGCAAGACGTCGGTGATCTTTATTAACCAGATCCGCGAAAAAATCGGAGTGATGTTTGGCAGTCCCGAAACGACGCCAGGTGGCCGAGCGTTGAAGTTCTACAGCTCGTGTCGAATTGACGTTCGACGTATCGGTCAACTGAAGGATAGCGACGAAGTGGTCGGACAGCGTGTTCGCGCGAAAGTCGTTAAGAACAAGGTTGCTCCGCCGTTCCGCATCGCCGAGTTCGACATGATGCACACCAATGGCATCAGTATGGAAGGCGACATTCTTGACCTGGCCGTGGATCGTAGCATCGTGGCAAAGAGTGGATCGTGGTTTAAGTACAACGATACACACATTGGGCAAGGTAAAGAAAAGGCCCGCGCGTTCTTGGTGGAAAACCCCGAAGTCACCGAAGAGTTGCGTCGTAAGGTGATGGAGGCTGATGGTTTGTTGGCTGACAGTGCTGCCGCTGTGGATGACGTGGCAAAAGATGACGAGAGTCCAGAGCCAGCTGCCGCCGCAAAAGAAAGTGCTGCGAAGCCGAAGACGAAATCGGCAAGCAAGAAAGCCAGTGCTAAGTAGTTTCGACTCGCACACCCAGATCGATCGACCCAGCGGGCAACTTCGAAAATCGGAGTTGCCCGTTTTCCGTTGTGTCCGAATGGAAAATCAATATGCTCACACACGCGGAACAGGTTGATGTTACCTCCCCGAAGTCACTACAATTATGACGTCACGTCTTAAAGTGAGCCGCAACACATGTATGTCTTCGAAAATCCTGTTCTGCAGCGAGAGCTTCTAGTCAACTTGCGGATGAAGCGAGCCTTTGTCCTGCTGCTTGTTTACCAAGCCTTGCTGGCAGCGGTCGTCTTTTTCGCGTGGCCGCAAGAGAAACGCTTGCAGGCCAATGCCAGTGAAGCCAAAGAGCTGGTGAACATGTTCTTCTTGGGGCAGTACGTGCTTTGCGCATTGATGGCACCAAGTTTTGCAGCTGCCACGATTACGGGAGAAAAAGAGCGCAAGACGTACGAGATGCTACTTGCGAGTCCCTTAAAGCCTTCGGCAATTTCACTGGGGAAGCTGTGCGCATCGCTGTCGCATTTATTGCTGCTAGTGTTTGCGTCGCTACCGATTGTGTTGCTGTGTTTGCCGTTGGGTGGAGTGAACATCCGCGAAATCTTGGCGGCCTATCTCGGGTTGCTGCTCTCCGTGATCACTTTTGGGATGATCAGCGTCGCGTGTAGCAGTTACTTTCAGCGGACGGCCGCGGCTTTGGTTGCGTCTTACCTGCTAATTCTTCCGCTCGCGCTTACCGCCGTTTTGTTCTGGAGCGGGCTGGAAGGCAATGGTCAGCTTCGACTGCTGCTGACGATCACGGCGTTACCGGCGATCACCGCCGTGATTTGTAGTGCGCTTTTTGTGAATACCAGTGCGCGGCTGTTGAATCCGCCCGACGTAGGTTCCGAGGGGAAAGAAGTCGTTGACTTAGAGCAAGAAGCCGAAGAAGTGGTTGGCCTTGTAATTCAACGAGACCAATTTCCTGATCGTCTGTTTGCACCGCCGAAACGCGATGACCTGATGGACGACGGTGCTAATCCAGTCTACGACAAAGAGATTCATAGCGAGATTTTCAGCCAAGGGACGCTGATGCTGCGGCTGGTCATTCAGATCAGTATGTTCTTGGCGATTCCCATTATGGCTCCCTGCCTGTTCATTTTTCCCGATCTGGCGGCGTTCTACATTGGATACGTCGTGATCTTCAACATGCTGGTTGGCCCCGTATTTTCGGCTGGCAGCGTTACGAGTGAACGTGAACGGCAAACACTGGACCTGTTGCTGACGACAACCATTACTCCTTGGCAGATCCTTTGGGGAAAGTTGGTGGCAGGTTTGCGTATCAGTAGTGTTCTGACTCTTTTCCTCGCCTGGCCATTGTTGTTGGCATGCGTGATGGTGATGTACTACTGGGAGAACATCTTGGCTGTCTTGGCATTCGCCGGGATCATCCTGACCACGTGTGCCACAACGGCGATTATCGCCATGTTCTGCTCAGTCATTTTCCGGAAGACCTCGATGAGTTTGATGACGTCGTACATCATCATCATGGTCCTGTTTTGCCTCCCGTTGCCGATGACGTTTTTTGTTAAGGTGTTCATGTACCCAGAGACGCGACAAGTTGGTGCGGGGCAAAACGGCGGAGCGCGAGTCCTCCAGCGAGAAGAAGGAAGTGTCGGAAACTGGATTCAGTACGTCGGGATAACCAGTCCCTTCGCCGCCGCGTTTTCTGTGCCGCTTGATTCATCAGATGCCTTGTCCGACACGGACCCATGGATGCACGACTACTTTCCGCCCAGCGTGTTGTTGGTGGGCGGCTACTTCCTGTGGAGCTTTCTGCTGATCTCAATTCTAAGCGTCTTGATGATCTGGCTGTTTAACACTCGATGGCGAGTTTCCCAGTAACCGGCACCTGGGGTTCCGCTATTCCGTGACTGCTGTTTGAATGGGCTGTCATGACGAATCCATATGCGGCTTCCGACCTACCGGCGTCTGATGACGATACGCTTGATCCTGTCGAGAAAGCCAAACGGCGACTCAGCAGACCAGCCGCAGCGTTGCTG
>CAYQMZ010000182.1:11006-11397 GCA_964418725.1 uncultured Pirellulaceae bacterium | reverse complement strand
CATTGCACTGTGCAGGCCAGGAACCACGATGCGATCGGATTCGTTGTCCAGCCGCGTCAATGACTCTGCCACGATAAAGTCTTGAGTGGCTTGGATGATGGCCATATCGATGTCCTCAGGCACCGGCAACTGGTTCACGTAACTGCCCTCCGCGGCGCGAAGTTCTTCGACCGGTGGGAGTACCGCACGGACGAATCGCGGAAACGCGTTCGCCACATACGAACCTCGGTTCGGCGGAGCCAGCATGACCCACCGGCCAACCTTTGAAGGTCGCGCCTTCCCCAGTGCAGCACGGGTCACGATGCACCCCATACTGTGCGTGACGAAGTGGATGGATGAAACTCCCTGATCGGCGTCCAGTTTACGGAGGTGGTCCGCAAGTCGCGACGCG
>CAYQMZ010000182.1:1758-10996 GCA_964418725.1 uncultured Pirellulaceae bacterium | reverse complement strand
CTGTTGTACCCCCAATTCGAAGTTCGATACCCGGCGGTTTTAAAACTTCGATCTAGCCGTTTCATTAACGCAGGATGCGCGGCGAATCCGTGCAGCAACACGACGCATGGCTGAGGGGAGTTCTGCATTCAAACCTCGAAGACGTATGACGGGAACTCAGTCCCGATTCAGAATCTTTCCATAGAGATCAGGGCGGCGATCCGCGAATCGATCGATGGAATGGCTTCCTGGTGTCCGTTCAATCCGCTTGTTCCGTGGCTGCAAGGGATCGATATCTGCATAAATAACAGCTTGATTTGCGTGATCCGCGACGTCCAGCGCATTTCCATGGACGTCACAGATCTTGCTCTTTCCAATGAACTGAAATCCACCTTCCATTCCGACGCGGTCAACGGCCATGAAATAGACTTTGTTCTCCGAAGCCCGCGCGTTGATTACGTGGTCAGCAGTCGGCTCCGCTCCGTATGGCCAGTTCGTAGGCAGCACAATCAGATCAGCCCCACTGAGCGACAACACGCGTGTTGCTTCGGGAAACGAAGCGTCATAGCAAATTAACATTCCGATACGCAGCCTACCAATATCAATGACCTCGTAGGGTCGATCTCCTGGCGTAACGAAGTGGTCCACACCAAGCTGTGGTAGGTGCGTCTTCCGGTAAGTCCCGCGGACTCCGTCGGGCCCAACCAGAACACAGACGTTGTAGAGCTGTGACGTCTCGTTCTGGTTCGCCTCACTTACAGCCGGCACTTTTTCCAACATGCCGGCCACGAGATGAATGTTAAGTTCGTCACAGATCTGCGTGAGCCGATTGAGCGTCTCGGACTCACCACCCACGGGATCGAGCACTTCCGCTTGAACCAGAGCGTCTTCCTTTGATGCAAAACAGTAGCCCGTCACGGCACACTCGGGGAAGACGACGACTTCTGCCCCCTGCCCTGCCGCCTCTCGCGCGAAACACTCAATCTGCGACAGGTTGTGCGACTTGTCGCCAAGCCGCACATCCATTTGTACCCCGGCGATTTTCATTCTGTTTCTTAGTCCTGCACAGAGTGACTATCCCACCACGTCCGGTTGGGTTCGAAATCGGGCTGTAAAAAGTTCGCATGCTGTTTTTCAAGACGAGGCAAACGCACATTGCGAATAGCCTCCGCTTGCTTTGTCGCTAGTTCGGCATCATACCTAGGATCCCGCGCGGGAATCCGTGCTCCAACCACGGCCAAGTAATCCACCAACTCACCGTACATCTGCTGTACGCGATCACGATTCTGCGCCGCCACATCATTCTTTTCCGTTGGGTCCGCATCTAGGTCGTACAGTTCGTTGCGATCATCTTCCCAATAGTGAATGAGCTTCCAGTTCTTTTGCCGGATGATCGACGATGGTTCGCCGCCCTGGTTGCCGTAGTGTGGATAGTGCCAATACAGGGGCCGCTCGGCGATCTGCTGTCCGCGTAGCAGCGGCACCAGACTCTGACCGTCTGCGTGCTGTTTCGGTGTCAGCGGCAAACCAGCCAGTTCCAGAATCGTGGGGTAAAAGTCGGCGCCAGTCACCGGCGTCGCGTTGGTTGAGCCGGAGTTCGCGACATTTGGAGCCACGATGTAAAACGGTTCACGAATGCCGCCCTCCCACTGACGTCCCTTTCCGCCGCGAAGTGGCAAATTCGAAGTCGCAAATGCATCTCCCGAAGAAACGCCTCCGTTATCGCTGGTGAAGATGACAACCGTATCCTCCTCCAGCTTCAGCTTCTGCAGACAATCCATAACGACGCCCACTGCATCATCCATCGACTCCATCATGCCGCCGTAAATCGGGCAGTCTTGAATCTGCCGCACTGGCAGCGTTCGGTCGATCACAAAGCGTCCGCTGTCTCGTGACGTGCGAGCTGCCTTGTCGCGATACTTTTTCCACAGCGGTTTGCTGGTTTGAATCGGACCGTGGACCGAGTAGAAGGACAAGAATGCGAAAAATGGTTTGCCTTGCGACTGCTCAATGAACGCCCTTGTTTCGTTGGCAAGTCGGATCGGCAGGGACTCACCCACTGGCCCATCTTCAAGCTCGGGATTCTTGTAAGGAGAGAAGTAGCCGCCACGCGGACTTCCCGCGTAGTACCCACCCTTGTTGATTTCGAAGCCGTGGTCTTCGGGATGAGAACCAACGGATCCAAGGTGCCACTTGCCGGCGAAGTGCGTGCGGTATCCGGCCGCCCGTAACGCTTCCGCGATCGTCGTGTCGTCATGTGGCAACTGTCGGTTGTACTCCGCCGGCAGCACCTTGCCATTTCGTTTCCAACCCCAACTCGTAGCAGCACCAATCCAATCCGTAATCCCGTGCCTCGCCGGAAATTTGCCGAGCATGATGCTGGCGCGTGAAGGGCTGCAGACCTGGCACGTTGCGTATCCCTGTGTGAATCGCATTCCCCGATTTGCCAAAGCATCGATGTTGGGCGTCTCGTGAAACGTGCTGCCTTCAACGCCGATGTCGTTGACGCCCAAATCGTCACAGAGAATAAAGACAAAGTTCGGCTTAGCATCCGCGACACAGTGCAGTGACAGCAGGAGGATCATCGAACATGCGGCGACCACTAGGGGACTGCGAGTTAAAGGCATAAGGGCAACCTGAACGTGGGCAGAGGACAGTTTCATAATGAATCACAACTCTTCAATGTACGCGCGGCGGGGTGGCTCAAATGCAAGCTTCCCGAGTCTCATCTACTCAAAGGAGTACGAAAGCTTTCCTTGTTTCAATCTTCCTGGGTCCTCAGTCGTTGGGAGCATTTTTCATAACAGATTTACTCGACTTAAATCCGGCACGACAGGCGATCGCCTCAATCTTGTCCCCCAAGCCAACCTTCACCGGCCTTGAGTAGATTTTCCACTCACGGTCTCTGGCTCCCGTCAATCGGTTGCGGTACTGCAGCGATGCACCGGCGGTATCGGAACTAAGTGCCATCACCATTTCCCCACCCTGCATTTCAAAATCGATCTTCGGTTCCGCGACCGTTTGCATTTTGTCGTCGGGGCGCATTTGCTCCATCAAAATCGGCTCGGGCACAAAACCAAGATCCACGATCTCATCCTGCCAGTTTTCCAGTGCGGATCGCATTTTCGCAAGTTGATCGGCATGCTCCGGCATCCAGGCCAA
This sequence comes from uncultured Pirellulaceae bacterium, assembly GCA_964418725.1. Lineage (GTDB taxonomy): Bacteria > Planctomycetota > Planctomycetia > Pirellulales > Pirellulaceae > CAYNJG01. Next base: position 7,855 of record CAYQMZ010000182.1, on the reverse strand, counting down.
GTTCACCGTTTCGTGGGGATCCTGTTCAAGATCGTACAATTCCTCGTGCGATTTCTGCGTCCGGAAGAACCGAGATTGAGCCTGCGTCAGCTCACCATCCACACGCATTTGCCGAAGGTCGACAAGCGTGGGCATCATGTTCATATAGTCGATGTCTTGAGCGTACGTGCGGTCGACTCGATAGTTTCGAATGTACTTGTACCGCCGATCTCGCGCGGCTCGCATCAACTCGTAAGCTTCGTCCATGCGATCACGATGGAAGAAGAGATACTCTGGCTCGGGGGCAGTTTCTGGACCGACAATGACACGTCCCTGCATGTAGCTCGGGACTTCAAGCCCCGCAATGGACAGCATCGTCGGTGCCAAATCTTGCGTCGACACAAGATCCTGGCGAGCAGTATTGGGCTGCATTTGCCCCGGCCAGCGAATGATAAAGGGCACGTGAATTCCAGAGTCGTAGATCCAGCGTTTCGCCCGTGGTAAACCTCGTCCGTGATCTCCCCAGAAAACTACGATCGTGTTGTCTGCCAGCCCATCGTCCTCTAGCTGCTGCAGAATCAGCCCCGCTTGGCGATCCATTTCCGAAATATTGTCGGCGTACCAAGCCCAATCCTTCCTCGCCTCGGGAGTGTTCGGGTGAATCGGCGGCAGAAACTTTCCAGCCTGGTCGGCGTCGTGGCGTTGATCGGCGGAGAGCTTGCCCAAAATCGCAGCGTGCGTTTTCTCACCGTGGCGAATCTGTGATTCGTGGCTGCACGTCAAATTGATCACCGAGAAGAATGGCTGCCCTGGATCACGGTCGCGCCAATCGTTGTGCTTGTTACCTTGGCGATCCCAAGTCGTCGGGAGCGGAGCAAACTGATAATCCGTCTTTGAGTTGTTGGTACAAAAGTAACCGGCAGCTCGAAGGTACTCAGGGAAGCACTTGATTCCTGTGGGCAATACAACGTTCGAACGCATGTGATGCGTTCCCTGCGAAATCGGATAGACGCCCGTGATGTGCCCCGAACGCATTACAGCACATACCCCCGCCGGCGTGAACGCTCGATCAAATCGAACTCCCTCACGGGCCAATCGATCGAGGTTCGGCGTTCTCGCGTAAGTGTCGCCATAACACCCGAGATTAGGGCTAATGTCTTCGCAACTGATCCACAAAATATTCGGACGCGTGTCAGGCTTCCCACTTTTTCCCGAATCGACGTTTTTTGCTAGGGCTGGTTTCGCACTCGGTTGCCAACCGCGTGGTTTGCCGCCTCCTGTTGGTCGCTTGTATGCTGTCAATTGGCGGTTGTCGTTGATCTTTCGAATCGCGTTACTTAAGGCGCCTCGAATGTGGTAGTCGCCGCCTTTCGCCTGACGATCGCGTTCTGCGGCGATCGACTCCAGCAACGGCTTTGCATCGGCTCCGATGAGTCCTGCGAACTCTCCCGCGGAACAAGCGATTCCGCGTTCTTCGGCCAGCAAACCGGCTTCGATGACAGGCAGTCCCGCCTCAAGATCACCCAAACGACACAAGGCATACGCGGCCGCCGTTCGAAGTCCACGCGATTCGGACGAAATCATGCGGCGAAGCTTGTTGATGGCGGCACCCGGACTTTGGTTGTGACCAATGTGCGACGCCGCAATGTATTGAATGGCCGGATCGTGGTGGTCCAGCATCTTCACAAGGTGCTTCGACGCTGCATCCCCGAATTGCCCGACACTTTCGGCGGCCCTTCTCTGCTTCGTTGGATTGCCCGACGCCAACTCACCAAGCCACTGTGAAAGCGACCTACCAGCGATTAATTGTTCCTTGGTGGGTTTGATAAAGCCAAGCTTCACTAAGAATTCGTCAAGCCGACGCGTCGTGTCGTCGTACTTGCTGTTTGGCCGCCCAGGATTGAAGAAGCCGTGCCCAGCCCCCACGTATCGCACCAACTCACATGCGTTGCCGGCGTCCGTCATCAAACGAGCGAATCGACGCGCGTTTTCAAAAGGAACCGTCGTATCAGCGTCGCCATGAAAGACTAGCGTTGGCGCAGCATGTGGCCGAACATGATGCGTTGGCGACAATTCCGCCATTCGATCACCAAGTCGCTTGCCACCGTACCCCAGCAGCGTTGTGTCGCAGACCGGGTTGTACAGCACGAGCGCATTGGGCAGGCAACTGATGGTTGAGGCATCTTCCTCTGGGAGTTTGCCGAGCGTGGCTGTGCTTGCCGCCACGTGGCCACCCGCCGAGCCGCCAGCGACAGCAATCCGCGTGTTGTCGATGCCCAGCATGGCCGATTGCGATCGGACGAATCGAACGGCATCCTTGGCGTCAGCCACGCACTCTGCCGGGTGAACGCCATCACGACTTTTGACTCGATACTCGGCAGTAATCGCCACCATGCCACGGTCGGCTAAATGTTGGCACTGCGGTGCAAACTGACTCGGCGTGCCGCCAACCCAACCGCCACCAAAGAAAAACACAATCGCGGATCGCGTGTCGCTCGCCTGCCATCCTTCTGGCTTGAACACATGCAGATGCAGTGCGGTCTGGTCGACTTGCTTATACTTCAGCTTCTCGCTTCCCTCGAGCTGAAATGTCGTCGGCTTTTTCGTTTGGGGCGTGCCGGTCTTTTCGGACGATGAATCTTGAGCGACAACAGACGGCTGTGCGGCCAGTGCCAAGAAAAACGTGAGCAAGTACAAGTTGGCCGACGCAAAGCTGCGCATATTCACCCCAGTGCTATATCGAAAGCTGACGAGGTGTCGGTTGTAGTGGCTTGATCGAACGGATTCAACCGGCTCCCCAAACCGCTTCAGCCACTAAGTGAGGGTGATAAGTCCGCGCCGTTACGCAATAATCCAGCGGATCCCGGTGGTTGGTTTTGAGGTCACTGTGACGAATTCGCTTCCTAGCAAGAATCCCAAGCCGCAGTTCTTGGAGCGGATGGGTCTGGACAACGCCTGCTCGCCGCAGGAGGTTGCGGCAGCCTATCGCCGCTTGGCGAAAGTTACCCATCCAGATCAGGGCGGCACCAAACAAGCCTTTCAACAGCTTCATCGCGACTACGAGGAAGCAAAACGCTACGTCGAACGTGCACACGACATTCGGCCCCCCACAGGATGGCAGCCGGCTCAAGGTAGCGAGACTCTGCGACCTCCACAAAATACGGTGGCCAAAGCACCGCCGCACACGTTTGGCAGCTTGCTCATTCTGGTCGTCACCGTCGCTAGCGGCTTAATGGCATTGGTAGGCTTTCAATCGCATCGCTTGTCGATGACGAGTGCGTCGAGTCTCATCGCTATCGTTGGGTGTATGTATTGCGTCGTCATCTGGCTGCCCAAGCTACAGCGAGGCACTGCCGTCGTTTGCACCGTATTCGTTTGGTTCCTAGCAACCTGCGTGATGATCTTCATTCGTGACGAGATCGCAATGGCATTTTTCGAGCCTCACTTGCTTGAGGAGGAGTGGGTTGTCTTCTACGGCTTCGCACCAGTCGGCTATTTCACGTTGACGATCTTCGGCTTGCTAGGAATCTCGGTAACGTTGGTTCGAGACTGACAACCTCGCAAGCAGTTCCGCGAAATCCGAATAACGTTGGCCATCTTCTACTAACGCAACAAAAAAACCGCCCAGCGAATTCACGCTGGACGGCTCTACCTGCTAGACGAATAGCAGCAGTCAATGCCTTGGGCCTTGGCCCGTTAGCAAATTACTGCCACCAGTTTTTGTTCGTTTTTGCGGCTTTGGTGTAAACGCTGGTCACGTTCTCGTCGACCTGAGCCATGTCAGCAACTTGCCACGATTCGATTTGAACGCCACCGGATGCCGTAACTAGGTACTCGCGGCCTCGCTTGGTAACGCTGCATTGTGTCGAAACGGTCTTAGGCGTGTTCCAACTTCCGAGAATCAGATCCGATTTCGTTAGACCCGACAGATCACAATTGGCTTTCTCTGCCAGATCGTGCTTGTCGATCACTGCGGCAATCACACATAGGTCCATTAGGTTTCGCAACTGACCGAACACTGGTGACTTCTGAGACAGCTCTTCGTAGTTTTTGGTCATCGTGTCCGCCCACTTCTGAGCCAGTGGACTCTTGGCACCACTTGCTGTGCGTTTTCCGTCGGCGTCTACGAAGTCCATTTCAGTCATGACTTTGACGCCTGGACCACGAAGTTCCCAGCCCAAACCGTCTTCGGTACGTCCCATGGGTTCGTAGTCGCAAGCCATCCACCAGCGTGGTTGGTTACTTCTAACCTTCACCTTGCTGTGCTTCAGCATCTGCAAGTAGCTAGGCAACTGACGAAGAGGTGATTGTTCAAGGTGCATCGCGATTCGCTTCATGCGGTAATCCGCCGCAACCAAGACGCGTGCGAAGTGGCTGTCACCAGGGACACCGGTCAGCTTGATCTGCTGAGGTCCCATGGCTTTTTCCATCTTGGCAAGAACGCTTGGATGAAACGCTCCTTGTCGCTTGGAAACGGCTCGCATGGCCCGCATGCCTTTTTCAGTCGGGTCAATTGAGCAGCTAATGCCCAGTTGTCGAGCCTGCTCACTTGTTTGCAAAGCAACCAGCAGGTCGTCCAGCTGAAGAATCGGCTGACCGTTCGTCTTGCCGACGACTTGTCCGCTGTTGGTCACCACCCATCCGTCGCCAGGTCCGGCGATCACAATGTCGTTTTGCTCTGGGTAGACAAACACGTACTTAACTCGTTGCATCCCCGCGAGGTAGCGAACCTCTGCGGGCAACTCGTAGTTGTTCTTCTCGGCGTCTGCGATCAATTCAGACAGCTGTCGGAGCGAAATTCGGCGTAGATCCGTTTGCTCGTTCAACTCGCCCTCTGGCAGCTCAACCATTTCCTTCATGGAAGCCACCAACTCTCGACTGGCTTCCTTCGACGGCGTTTTAAGCACGCCTTTCGCATCGATTGAAACGCCACCAACTGCACTACGGAAACCTAAGCGTCCCGCTGACACTGGGTTGGTAGCCAAAGCAGCAATCGCAATCGTCAATGCCACGAACGTGGCCATGCGAATTCCGCGTGTGCGAATTGAATGAACTACTGACATCGGAGTCCCCGATTTCTGACAAGATTTCATTTGATGAGAGCGCTTCACGTGGAAACGCACTCGCCCCGGTGATTTATTTGTTCCTTTGTTGAGGATAACTTTGCAAACGCCCATTTTCAACAGAAACCGTTCCACCGCGGTTACTTATGAAGCATTTGAACCGTACTTTCGAGTCGATGATTTCGGTTCGATACACAACTGTCGAGAACGCTTCGCATTCCATTGCGTTCGCCCGTGTCTCCTCATGTAGAAAACTACTATCCTGGTGTGATGCGAACTAATCTGAAAGACTAGGAAGTGTTCCAGTTCGCCGTGTTTGCGGCGCAGGGTTGTTCACGTTTCGGAACGTCTTGGCCGTATTTCGCGGCAAAGAGCTTCCCAACCAGAGTTAATGTAGGGGCAGTACATGCTGGCGTACTTGGTGATCCGCGAAGGTTCCAAGTGGACGGACGTCTTTCGTTTGGTGGCCGGTCGCACCATTACGATCGGACGGGCCCCGACGAACCAGATTGTCATTAAGGATGAACGTTGCAGCCGGCACCACGCTGAGATCTTCTTAAGTAAAGACCATTGGGTGCTCCGTGACCTGGAAAGTCGAAACGGAACGCTCGTTGGACAGGAGCGGGTCGAAAGTGACTGGCCTCTCTCCCCCGGGCAGGTGATTCGCATTGCTCACGCCCAACTAGCCTTCGTCCACGACCTCTCGGAAGCGTTTCCGGAAAACCGTAACGAAGATGAAACGGTTATGTCCGACAACATCCAGGACTCGGATGTGTTAACGGCACATGAACCGACGACGATCACACATCGTCGAGACAAAACCAAGTTCTTGGCTCCCGCTAAGGACGACGAAATCGCGGCCCCGAAGTTAGGGCGAGCGGCTACGCAACTTTGCCGTTTAGCTTTTGAACTGGCAAGTCAGACAGACGATAAGGAAGTCGCCGAACTTGCACTCGCTGGCCTTTTCGAAGGCACCAAAATCGACTCAGGCGCCGTTCTCTTACTGCCGCGTGAGTTGACCGATATCCCGGCCGGAGCTGATCTGAAACTTGTCG
>CAYQMZ010000182.1:0-1748 GCA_964418725.1 uncultured Pirellulaceae bacterium | reverse complement strand
ATACCACCGCGTGTCCGACTTCTTAGCAACCATGGTCCTGCGTGAAGGTGAAGCGGTTCTAGCGAGGAACGTCGAGGACGACAGCACGCTGGGTAGCCGCGACAGCCAAGGCGAAATTCACGCGACCAGTGTCGTCTGTGCACCGATTCGCGCCGATGGCAAAGTCGTCGGGCTCATTCACTTGTACTCAACGTCCACACAATTTGGGCCGGACCCCGACGATTTGGAATTCGCGCTCGCGGTGGCGGACAACGTTGCGCTTGCTCTGAAAAAACTTTGGAAGCAACAAAGCCTCACGGAAGAAATCACCACGACCAAAGGCGAGTTAGTTCAACTGCGTCGGTTGCTGGGCGAGCACAGCGAAATCATTGGATCCAGCCGAGGCATCATTGAGGTCCAAAAAGAAATCGCTCAAGCCGCCCCAAGTCGGGCTACCGTGTTGATCCGCGGGGAAAGTGGCGTCGGGAAGGAATTAGTCGCACGTGCGGTTCACTACGCCAGCCCTCGAAAGAAAGGGCCGTTTGTCTGTCTAAACTGCGCCGCGTTATCGGAGACCCTGCTAGAAAGCGAGCTATTCGGTCACGAAAAAGGCGCGTTCACGGGTGCCACCGATCGCAAGATGGGTAAGTTCGAGGCCGCCGATCAAGGCACCTTGATGCTTGATGAGATTGGCGAAATGAGTCCCCAAATCCAGGCGAAGTTCCTTCGAGTCCTAGAAGGACATCCGTTCGAACGAGTCGGTGGCAGCAAAGCCATTAAGGTCGACGTCCGCGTGATCTCCGCAACAAACCGCGATCTGGAAAAGGCGGTCGCCGAAGGCAAATTCCGCCGCGACCTTTACTTCCGACTTCGCGTGGTTGAAATCCTCGTCCCACCACTTCGTAAGCGACCAGAAGACATCATCGAATTGGCCAAGCACTTCTTGAAGGTGTACTCCGCCGAAATGGGTCGCAAGATCAAAGGCTACACCCCTGAAGCCACCGAGGAAATGCAACGCTACCGCTGGCCTGGCAACGTTCGGGAACTGAAGAATGTCGTCGAACGTTCCGTTGTTCTGGCTCGGGGCGACACCGTGGATGTGGGCGAGCTGAAGCTGTCAAACCTGGCAACCGCGACTGATTCGATGGACATTGCACCGCACCTACAAGGTGATGCGACCGATCAGTTCGAGGAAATGACACTAGCAACGCTGGAAGAACGCCATATCCAGGCCACGCTCGAGGCATTTGACTGGAACAAGAGTCGTTCGGCAAAGACGTTGGGAATCGAGCGATCAACATTGGATCGCAAGATCCGACGCTACAACTTGGCTCCTAAGCAAAAGTCAAACTGAGCCACTCTCTGCGAAACTGCAAGCGCACGCCACTTTCATATCGGCAGCAACCAGGTTGCCTCACACCCCAATGCGGGTGAATGTGAACAGGAAAACCATGTTTCCTTCACGCCAAAACGGCTCGCTGCTCGCCTGATATAGGTACTAACATCTTCAAACTGCCGAGTTCGTAATCAAACTAATTTGGCGAGATGATCGCCTGCTCGGATCAGACGCTTGTCTGCTGAGTCGATAATTCTCTAGAAGTAGGGACCGGTTCCTACCGGCCGTTGTGCAGTCTAACTCCTCTTTTGTCCGGTGGGTACCTTGTCTTTCCCCACAAGTTTGAACGTGCACTCAACACTTCACCCTCCCGCGGGAACATCATTCCATTGGAATACGTGTGTTCGCGGGAGGGTCACTGGTGAGCACCAGC
>CAYQMZ010000181.1:0-11434 GCA_964418725.1 uncultured Pirellulaceae bacterium | reverse complement strand
CCTGTTGATTGACGGTGTCAAGGTCGGGCGTTTCTTTGACCTGCAACGCACGATCGAAGTTCCTGAAGGACAACACCTGGTGCAGGTGGAACTGAGCACCAACGACCATTTTGCGTGGGCCGTGAACGGGGTACCGATTCGTGCGGGAGAAACCGTGACCGTCCAGCATCCCAGCGACAACGGTGGTGGTGGCAACGCTGGCGGGGGAGACAATTCGCCCGGCGATGTGGCGGGTGCCAAGACAGTGTTGTCTTTCAACGAGGGCAGCGGTCTCACGTCAAGTGACCAAGCCACGACAGGAGTTTCGGACGTCGCGACGCTATTCAACGGAGCGACGTGGGCGAATGGAGTCACCGGCCAGGCAGTCCGTTTCGATGGCCAAGACGACGTTGTGGTCATCGCAGATTCCGCCGACTTCAATGCCAGCCCACTGACTCAGACCACATTGAGCTTCTGGTTCCAAGCAGACGACGTCGATTCGGATTCAACTCAGTTACTCTACAAGCAGAACGGCCGACAGCGAGGTATAAACGCCTATCTGCATGATGGCCGCCTGTTCGTTGGAGCTTGGTCAGACAAAATCGGCTGGGATGGCACCTTCTTGAGTACTGACGCGATTCAGTCCAACACTTGGCACCACGTTGCGTTGGTCCTGAACGGCAGTGAACAGTTACTCCCCAATCGGTTCCACGGCTACCTAGATGGCGTCCGATTTGGATCTGGCGAGGGCGGCGAAGTGGCGCGTCATCTTGGTGACGTTTCACTCGGAGCGCTTCAGCAAGCAACGCGATTCCATTTGGGAGACTCCAAAGATGTCGATCCATTCGCACCGTTTGCCGGACTGATTGATGAACTTCGCGTTTATGATCGCGTGTTGAGTGGTGGCGAGATACTCAACTTGGCCGGCAACGCGTTACAGCCAATTCCCCCGGCGCCAATCGATAGCTTCTTCGCACGCCCGGGCGATACGAACAGTGACGGCCGCGTCGACTTCGCAGACTTTTTGACGCTCGCAGCCAACTACCAGAACGGAAAGACGGACAGCGTTTGGAGCGACGGAGACTTCGATGGAAACGGCGGCGTAGACTTCGCGGACTTCCTGAAGCTAACAGACAACTTCCGGAGTGAGTGACCTCGAGGCTGCCTATCTCTGATCCAAAGAAAAACGCCGACCCAATCGGATCGGCGTTTTTTCGTTTGAATATTTAGGATGGCGATTTAGCCGAACGCGGCGATCGCCTCTTCCTGTGTATCCTTGATGTCGAACAAGGTATCAAGGTTACAGATCTTGAAGCCTTCGAATGGGTTGGGGCTGTTGATACAGCAAAACTTCAGATCCACGCTGTTTGCTTTGGCTTTTTTGTGAATCATCACCAACTTGCCAATCGCAGCACTCGAAAGGAAGTCGACCTCACCAAGATTGACCAGCACTTTCTCGTGCTCGCCGGCAACCGCGTCGACCAGTTCTTCGCCGAATTCGATGATGTCATTCTCCTCAGCAATTCGCTTGTCGAGGAATTTGATGATAGTGACACCAGCTTCAGAAGCTTGTTCTACCTGTAGAGGCATAGCAATGATTCCCGTTTGCAATGTCGGCGAACTGGTCGCCGGAAGACGTTGGATCAATCGAGTCCGACTTGAGATCTGCCGAAGGCAAAGTGGGTCACGGGCTCAGTCAAGGAGTGATGCCGCTCACTCCAGCGTCAATCCTAGAAACCGGCATGCACGGGGTCAAGCGACTTGGCACCCTGCGGTCTACCTGAACGTCGGAGCGGTGAATACCAACACAGCGCCAATCGATAGAAATGACCAGCCAAGCCAGCGTGGTGGCGATACTCGGCGAAACGCGGGCATGTTCGCTGCCTTGGGCTTAGCCGGCTCCAAGCGAAAATAGGGATCGTACAGCGACGCTTGTTGCGAGTCCTCGACCTCTGCCGCACGAGCAGCGACACGCTTGTTGATGATGCTGGAGACTCTTTCGTTCAGCACAAAGGTGTCGACGGCACGGAGCTGAATGCCAAAAAAGAGGATGATTACGCCCATTAGGAAGATTCGAGTTGCAGCCATCTTCAATGCTCGCTGTTCAGGAAACGGCCGATCCATCCAGGTACGTTTGACAATCCTTCTTCTCTAAGATCGAAAGACTGGTGGTGGCGACTTGAGCAACGACAGTGGGCTACCAACCAGGACGATCAGTGGAGCCAGGCGGCTCGAGCACGTTGCGACACTTTTTCTTGTTGTAGAGGGCCCAGCACTTCCGCCAGAAGCAAAAACGCCGCAATTCAGGGCGATTTAGTTGCCTGATTCGATCGTTGACAGACGTGAAAGCCCGCTCGTAAAATGCCGGATTCCCCTCAACGGAACCCACTGCCCTAGGTAAAAACACTTTGCTCGATGCGATTGAAAAAACGGACGTCTTGCTGGAGGCGATGGAGTGGATCCGTCGTTTTCGCGGACTGACGACTGTAATCAAACTGGGCGGCAGTGTGATGAAGGACCAACAAGCGCTGCATAACATTCTTCAGGACATCATGTTCATGGAGACTGTGGGCATGCGTCCAATTGTGGTCCACGGCGGAGGAGCAGCCATCAGCGCGGCGATGGATCAAGCCGGCATCGAACCAAACTTCGTGCAAGGCCGCCGCTACACAGACGAAGCTAGTCTGCAGATCGTACAAGACGTCCTGGTAGACGAAATCAATCAGAGCTTGGCAACCAGCATGATTGAACTGGGCGGCCAAAGCGCAGCCGTCAGTTTCAACACAAGAAACATTCTGCACGGGCAACGATTGCAACTAGCAGATAGCGATGGACAAGCAATTGACTTGGGATTTGTCGGCGAAGTCACGAAAGTCAACACCAGCCACCTGCAACAGATTTGCAACAATGGCGTCGTACCTTTCATTCCTTCGATGTGCATCGACACTGACGGCCAAAAGTACAACGTGAATGCTGACACTGCAGCCACCGCGGTGGCCGTCGGCATGCGAGCGGACAAGCTGGTCTTCCTGAGCGACGTTAACGGCGTTCGCTTGGATAAGGATGACCCTTCGTCACTGATTCACTCGTTAAACAAAGAAACCGCTCGGCAGATGATGTCCGACGGGCAGATTGCTGCCGGCATGATTCCTAAGATCGAATCTTGCTTCGAGACGCTCGAAGCGGGCGTCGGCAAAGTCCATATCATTGACGGACGTGTTCGTCATTCGCTGCTGCTTGAAATCTATACGGATAGCGGCATCGGCACCGAAATCGTTCTGTAGCCAATTCTTCCGAACCCAAGAGAGCTCAACGAGTCCTTCCCGAATCATTGGCGTCAACGAATTTCGCATGCTGCCACACTCACAGAAAGAATGATTATGACCTCCACTGCAGCGTCACCGACTATCGAACTGTTCGACAAATACGTGATCCCAAACTATCGTCGGTATCCCGTAACGTTGGTTCGCGGCGAGGGGTCGTACGTCTGGGATGATCAAGGACACAAGTTCTTGGATCTTTTTCCTGGCTGGGGCTGCAATCTGCTAGGGCACTGCCCTGAACCCATCGTTCAGGCCGTCCAAGAACAGGTGGCTCAGTTAATTCACGTACCGAACAGTTGGTACATGGATGCCCAAGGCCAATGGGCGAAACTCCTGTCGGAGCGCAGCTTTAATGGCCAAGCTTTCTTCTGCAATTCGGGCGCCGAAGCAAATGAAGCCGCGATCAAACTGGCACGTCTGCACCACGGCCCATCGCGATACAAAATCATCACTTTCCACGGCGGCTTTCATGGCCGAACGCTGGGTGCCACAACGGCCACGGCACAGCCGAAATACCACGAGGGACTGGGGCCGCTAGTAGCCGGATTTCAATATGCTCCCTTCGGTGATCTCCAGGCTGTTCAAGGCCTGATTGATGATCAAACCTGTGCGATCATGGTTGAACCCGTTCAGGGAGAAGGCGGAATTCAGATTCCGCCGGAAGGGTTCTTACAAGGCCTGCGTGACTTGGCAAACCAACATGATCTGCTGCTGATGTTCGACGAGGTGCAAGCAGGCTGTGGGCGAACTGGCGAATGGTTCGCCTACCAAAACTTCGGTGTTCAACCGGACGTCATGACACTCGCCAAAGCTGTCTGCGGTGGAGTCACTGGCGGCGCACTATTAACAACACCTGAAATTGCCCCTAGCCTGCGTCCTGGAATGCACGCGGCGACGTTTGGCGGAAACCCGATTTCGGCCCGAGCTGGAATTGCCACGATCGAGATGATCGAAAACGAGAATCTTTTGAGTCATTCGAAGGCCATGAGCAAGATCTTTGAGGATCGTCTGAACGACCTCAAAGACGAGTGCGACTTGGTCGAAGAAGTACGCGTACTTGGAATGATGATTGGCGTTCAATTGAACATCGAAGGAACGCCTGTTGTACAGGGTTGCATGGAAAAACAACTACTTGTGAACTGCACCCAATCAACGGTCATTCGATTGCTACCCGCAATGAACGTGACAGAAGCCCAAGTACACGAAGGTTGTGACATCCTGGCGGAGGTGATCAAGTCCCAGTCCGCAACTGCCTAGCGAAACTTGAATTGATTACGTATTCAGTTTCAGGCTAGCCCCGTTGCATCGCACAACAAAGAACTTGAGACAAAGACTATGACGGTAGCCATTGACACGAGCGAAGGATCTACGGTTCGGCATCTCTTGACGCTGCTCGACCTCTCACAAGACGAGCTAGCGGAAATACTGCGACTCGCATCGGACCTGAAGGCCAAATTCACACAAGGTATTCGCGAGCCAGTCTTGCCTGGACGAGTGCTTGGACTCTTATTTTCGAAGCCATCACTGCGTACTCGCGTGAGCTTCGAGGCCGGCATGACGCACCTGGGTGGCACCAGCTTGTACTTGGGGCAGGATGTCGGCTGGGGAAAACGTGAACCGGTCAGCGATTTCGGACGCGTGCTTAGCCAGTACGTGGATGCCATTGTCTGCCGCACGTTCACGCATGAGTCAATCGTCGAGTTGGCCCAGTACTGCGACTGCCCCGTGATCAATGGGCTCACCGACCAAGCACATCCTTGCCAAGCGCTCGCGGACGTTCTGACCATTAAGGAAGCCGTTGGGCAACTCGAAGGTGCCTCCGTCACGTTTGTTGGAGACGGTAACAACGTCGCGCGGAGTCTTGCCATTGCGTGCCGCCGACTGGGTGCCAACTTCACCCTTTCCGCGCCGGCGGGTTATGACTTCGATGAAGAATTCATCTCAAGCATCGATGCCATGGACGGTACTGGATCCATCACAAGCGTCAGCGATCCAGTGGCTGCGGTCGAAGGCACCCACGCCATCTATACCGATGTATGGGCCAGCATGGGCCAAGAGAAGGATCAGAAGAAACGCGAAAAGGACTTTGCGGGTCATCAGGTCAACTCCGAACTTATGGCACATGCACCCGATGCGGTATTCCTGCATTGCTTGCCGGCCAAACGAGGACAAGAAGTTACTGCAGACGTCATCGATGGCCCGCAGAGCCGAATCGTCGAGCAAGCAGCTAACCGCATGCACGCGCAGAAGGCAGTACTGGCCTGGCTCCTAGCTTCCTAATCAGCAACATCTCCGTATTGGCAGTCTTTCCATGACCATTCCGCCAAAGATTGCCAGGTGTTTATACGGAACGTTGGACTACTCCGATAGCGACGGGCGTGATCACCATACGGTCATCTCGCTGCAACGTGGGCCACTGGAACGCGAAGGCGATCGTGCCGAGTTCACGTGCGAGATTGATATCTTCACCGTTGGAATAACGATCAGCCAGTGCTTTGACGCCGAAGGCGAAATCAACTTTGCCACACGCGAAGTTGTTATTCGCGAAGACGACGGAGAATTCACACTCACGGGCAACATGTCAACGGACTTGCGTTCCGCGCGGCTAACGATTGAGTTCGGTGACGAAATCTCGTTGGGCGATCCTCAATCGAAGTTCGCAACGCAAGTGATCGAGTTTGAATCCAACCCTCTCGCGGCCGAAGCGGGCGCAGCCCCAACAAGCTTCGACGCGACGAACATTGACGATCCGGCAACCTATCTCTTGAACCTTGGCGTCGTTTCGGATTCCAATGAAGCGGGACTTCCCATCGATGTCGAATTGGACGACGAATCGGCCACCGAACTAGCAATGGCGAACGTCGGACGCTGCCCTTCTGTCACATCGTTGACCATTCAAGCCGACCGAATACCCGACGCTGCCTGGTCACACTTGCAGGGCAACAAAACGCTCCAACGCGTCGACGTCACGACAGGGGAGATTTCATCCGCTGTCACACAAGCGTTGACGCAATGTCCGAATCTCCGCAATTTGTCGTTCCGCGATTCTTCCATCGGACGTGACGCTATGTTGCTGCTAGAAGAGATGAAGCAACTCGAATCGCTGTACATCGATTCATGCGAATTCGATGACTGGGATCTTCAAAGAATTACCAAACTTGCCAACCTCAATGACTTGGCGATAGACCGTAGCGAAGTGACTGATCATGGATTCGCTTCACTCGCGAATTGCGACGCTTTAAGGTCTCTCAGTCTGACAAACGAAGACGTTGGAGCCCAGTTTACAAGTGCGATATCGCAACTGACAAAGCTGCAATCGTTGGATCTGCAGTTCTGTGCAATCGATGACGAGCAGTTCAACGAATGGTCGACATTGACGAACCTAAACAGGTTGATCGTCGGGTACTGCCAGTTCGGCGGCACTGGCCTTCAAGCTTTCACCGATGGAGTGCTGACCGAGCTCCACTCGTTTGATACGCTCTTCGATGCAACCGGGCTGCGTGCGTTATCGAAACTTCGAACGCTCGAAGAAGTTTGGCTTAGCGGTGTCAACTTCACAGATGCTGATCTAACAATTCTCAACGACTGCCACCAACTCAAAAAGTTGACCGTCCGCGGACCAGCCATTACAGAAACCGGCTTAGCCGACCTTCGCTCGCGGTTACCCAATACCGAGATCAGTCCGTAGCGAGCAGGTCGGGTTCCTCAGACCAAAAAAGAAAGGCCACCTCGCCGCAACGAAATGGCCTCTCAAGATTCAACTTGTCGTGTGCCGTCGAATGATCGGCCGACTATTTCTTACCACGACCTGGAATGATCAGTTCGTGCAGTTTCTTCTTCGACGAAGCAGGTCTCGCTTGCACTTGTCCGGACTGAGGACCAAACGACTTGCCCGACTGCGATGTCCCAGACTCGAAGTTATCGATCTGTGCTGCTTCACGAAGTCGATCGAATTCTTCCGACATCGCCAGACGAGTTTTCTTCTCGCGAATGTCCTTTTCAAGTTCATCGCGAACGTCGTTCACGTCTTCAACGATGGGCTTCGTGCGGCCCAAACACTTCATGATGATGTACTTGTCGCCCATGGCAACAATGGCCGACAGACCTTTTAGGTCATCGTTGGGATTCAACGAAAACGCTTCTTTTTCAATCAGTGGTTGGCCACCATGACGTCGAACCGGTGGAATCTCGCCGTAGTTCGCTCGGGATACAGGTTCGATCGAGTACTGTTCAGCCAAGCGGCCGAAGAACTCTCGCGACGTATCCTTTCTGGCCATGTCCCAGACTTCCTGAGCGATACGTTGGTTGCTGAGCACGATAGCCAAGACCTCAACACGTTCGCCGTAGTTCGCTTCGAAACCTTTCTGTAGATCTTCTTCCGTAACAGAAATGGTTCCGCCCACCAATTGCTTCAAGGCAACCGAAGGCCAAACAGCGTCACGAACGTATTCTTTGACTTCGATGCCTTCACGTTCAGTCACTGCTTTTACCCACGCCGATACGTCCGCACTTCCGTCACCCTTGATGTATCCAAAGGCGAGCGCCGCTCGAGCGATTTCATCATTGATGGAGGCCTGCGAAACACTCAAGCTTCGCTTCTTCAGGGCCTGACTCAACAATTTGTAATTGATTTCCGTCTCGGTCATCACACGACCGTAACGCAACATGCACTCGTCCATCAATTGCTTGATGGTGATCTGGCGATTGTTAACGAAGGCCGCAACGCCTGGCGACTGCTTACGCAACTTTGGATCATTCAGCACATTGACGATCTGCGACTTCGCTTGCAACTGCTTCAAAATGTCGTTCGAAGCATCTTGCAGGTTGCGTTCAACGATTCGGTCTCGCAATCTCGCGTCCGCTTGTCGGCGGTATTGAGGTGAAATGTTGGCTTCCGGAATATGCCGTTCGCACTTGAAGATGAAGTACTGATTCGCTGCATGAACGACCTCAGACACTTGCCCAGGCTGCAGAGCGAAGACAGCTTTTTCAATCGCTGGCTCACCCATGTGTTTACGCACGGGAGGAATCAAGCCCTTAGCTGATGCTGAGTTCGGATCCTCTGAATACTGCTTCGCTAATTGCGGGAATTCTTCCGGCTGCGACTTCGCCAACTGCAGTACCTCAGTCGCTTTCTTGGCCGTCGCGACCGAGATCATGCGAACCTGTACTTTGGCACCGTATTCGGATTCGTACTCTTTGTCTAACTGAGCCTGAGTCACAGTCAACTTGTCCGCCGCGAGTCGCTTCAAAGCGTATCGTGGCCAAACAATGTCACGCTTGTACTCCGTTTCGGAGACACTGCGTTCTTCCTTCAGCATCTTCAGATACTGCTCTGTCGACATGCCGAACTTTTTCGAGATCGAGTCGATTTCGTTTTCGACATCACGCTCCGTAATGACGATGCCCCGAGCTTGACAGGCTTCCGTGATCAACGACTTGTTGACCAAGCTCTCCAACGTTTCTTCTCCCCAACGCGTCAGGCACTGTTGTCCGACGAACTGGCGAGTAATTGGCTCGCCGTTGACGACTGCCGAAATTGCGGCTTTAGTTGGTTGGTTTGGGGTGGCCTTTGCCAACCGTGTTGGCGCCGCTTGCCGCTGCGTTTGGGTGCCGCGAGTCGATCCGACGGCTCGTTGAGGTGCACGCACCTGAGCTTCGGCAACTTGTTCCGGAACCACAGAGCGAATAGCCATCGCTCCTACGGCGACCACGCACGCTAGAGCGATAACGCCCCAACGCGACTTCACTGATTTTTGATTTGTAGACACGCCACGATCATCCATGAGGGTCATAGCCGGTTCCTCCTAAACCGAGCCAACGCTAGCTGGCAGCTCACCGAGAGCCACCTGTCAAAATTTGGATCTTGAATCTAATTTTGCTAAAGCCAGTGAGTCAAGAGCAGACATTCCTCACTTTCTTCAACCTTGAGCCGGCCAAGTTGCGGCCAACATCTCCGGCGCAAGCTTGCAAGCACCTAGACCCGACCGGCATGCATGCTTGGCGCGGCAATGGAAAGATCTAGAAAGGTGCAATTCGGGCCCAGGTATTGGGCGACTTTGCCAAGCAACCGACGGACCTCTAATGAAACGTCTGACGCGTTGACGATGTGGGCAAATCAACAGGATGATTCTCGCCACGCGCAGCTAGCTAATTGGGTGACAAAATGGGATTTCTCTCTGGAACAACCACCTTCGATCGCTATTGGATTACGGAAGACCCCACCGAAGCCATGGGTCCCGACCACCTCAAAAAGTTGGACAAGTTCAAGATAGGGCAATTGGATACCGTTGCCATGGACGCCCCAAACGTTGGCTTCTATGGCGGTGCCCACCTACTGGACACCAAATTCAACCTCGAAAAGAACGTGATCGGTGACGCCCTGCATTTCGGAATCCGAATTGATTCCGATCAGGTTCCTGCGGCACTAAAAAACGCTTGGCTGCAAATGGAATTGCTGCCGCTCACCGTCGACAACCCCAGCGGCAAGCCAACCAAAGCACAGCGTGAAGAGGCCAAGGAATTGGTCGAAGCTCGCTGTGCGGAAGAAGCAGCCAGCGGCAAGTTCCGACGGATGAAGGCGGTGCACGCAATGTGGGATGGATCGAGTGATGTCCTGTATCTGGGATCAACAAGTGCGAACGTGAACGAAGTCTGTGTCGAACTGATCGAGCGAGCGTATGGACTGAAGCTTGAGAAGGTCACGTCCGGGCGACTCGCGATGGCATACGCGACTGAGTACGAGTTGCTGGAAGCACTGTACAACCTGCGTCCGTCAACGTTTGCGACAGAGCAAGAACTGTCGTCCATCACATGGTGGAACGGAATGTCCGACAACTACGACTACCTTGGCAACGAGTTCTTGCTCTGGCTTTGGTGGTACTGGGAGACACAAGGCGAGTCCCTCGAACTATCCGACGGGTCATCCGTTTCCGGGCTGTTCGCGCGAACATTGTCGCTGGACTGTCCGTTGGGAGAATCTGGTAAAGAAACCATCTCATCTGATTCGCCAGTGGTACTCCCAGAGGCCAAACAAGGTATCCAATCAGGCAAACTACCACGCAAGGCTGGATTACTTTTGGTTCGAAACGATGAGCAATACGAACTGACATTGCAGGCCGAGACATTCGCAATCAGCGGCGGCAAGATCACGAAACTGGGTGACGACAAGACGCTGGACGCTCATGAACGCATCGCCAGCATCAATGACTTTGCCGAAACGCTAGACCTACTGTTCGACGTCTTCTGTGAGCGTCGACTCGGTAAAACGTGGAAGAGCGATCTGAAATCTCTTCGTGAATGGCTGGGGGCGACCAACATAGCACAAGCACGCAAGCCCGCCGCCTAGTCGCCGGATCATTCTCAACGCCGGACGTACTTTGAGCTTTGACGATACACGGGTGAAGCGAGTGGCGTTTCCCTCACCACTCATAGACTCTAACTCACAACAGCAGTTCGTTCGTCACTCCTACAACGAGTGAGTATCATCGTGTCGCCCATAAAAAAACAGCCGCCTCATTTGAGGCGGCTGTTTCAGGGTTATATAGGTTCTCTTAGCTCGACAGAAATCGGTCTATGGGTTCACGCCAAGCTGGGCCGCACGACCGCCGTCTTTTCGGTTCGCGAAATCGGCGTGTACTGCGGGCTCGACGTCGAATCCGACTGTTTCGACATGGCCATCACAAAAGACTGCGTTGAAGCCAGCTTCGTGAGGTCCACCGAATCGCACCGTATCTCGAACGCCAATTTTGTCTCGCCAAGGTTGGAAGAATTGGCTGCCGTTCGTGGAAGGCTTGGCCACTCGGTAGTTGTCGTTATTCCAGCCAGTGTTCCAAGTTTCATTGTCGGCTGGGTCACCACCAGTGGTGTAGTGAGCCGCGTCGAGGTACTTTTCACCAGCCAGGTATGTTTTCGAAGTTCCGTCAGGAATCTTACCCAGTGGAACTTCACTCTTTTCATACACAACACCTGTGAAGTTGGCTGGGTTTCCGGCTGCTGCAAGCCCCGCTTCGATTGTGGACGGGCCAGCCCCGTGAGCCAGCCCGTCGTCACCGCCGTTCCCCGCATAGTCCGTTCGACCAGCGACGTTTGCCGTGTCGGCGTTGAAAGCCGAATAGCCGCTTGGGAACCAA
>CAYQMZ010000180.1:0-11443 GCA_964418725.1 uncultured Pirellulaceae bacterium | reverse complement strand
CCCCGACCTGCCAACTGGTGAAGAGCACAACGCTCGCCTCGCGAAATACACCGCAGCCATGGAGCATGTGGCAGAAAAGACCAGTGTCGCCTTTGCAAACGTGTTCGAACCATCTCGTTCTCTGTTCGAAAACCCGTCCAACGAACGGTACACGCTAAACGGATATCACTTGAACGAACGAGGCTATCGCTGGTTAGCGGACAAGTTGATGTTTGAACTGTTCGGTGCTGCCAAGTATGTCACGCGAGGCGACGACCTGACCAAAGCAATCGCTGACAAGAACTTTCATTGGTGGCACCGATACCGTGCAGTCAACGGTTACTCAATCTACGGCAAACGCAACCGAGCCGGATTCGACGGAACCTATCGCAATGTCGACGTCATGGAGCGTGAACGAGCGATCTTAGATCAAATGTGTGCCAATAGAGATCAGCACATTTGGCAAATCGCTCAAGGCAAGGAAGTCACAGCAATCGACGACAGTAATACGCTTCCATTCTTTGAACCCAAATCGAACGTTGTTAATGAAGACGGTACCGGGCCGGCTTACCTTTCAGCAGTTGAGCAACAGCAGAAATTTAAACTGCAAGATGGATTCGTCGTTGACCTTGTGGCGACCGCCGAGGACATCCCAGAACTTGCGAACCCGGTCGCCCTGAATTTTGACAGTGATGGCCGCCCCTGGATTGCGGTGATGCCATCGTATCCTCAGTGGAAACCCAAAACTCAACTAATCGACAAACTGATTGTTCTGACTGACCGAGACGAAAACGGACGCTATCACGGTGCAAAGGTCTTCGCAGATCAGTTGCATCAACCAACCGGTTTCGAGTTGGGTCACGGCGGGGTGTTCGTCGCGCAGCAGCCTGACATTTTGTTCCTTCAGGACACGGACGGCGACGATGTTGCCGACCGGACTACCCGAAGACTGATCGGGTTCGATACAGCGGATTCGCATCATGGCCTGGCCGCGTTCGAATGGGGCCCCGGCGGCGGGCTGTACTTTCAAGAAGGTACCTTCAAGCAATCGCAAGTCGAGACTCTGAACGGCATCGAAAGGATGTCCGACGCGGGAGTATGGCGTTACGACCCACGACAAGAAGACATGCGCGTGTTCGCTTCGGTACCGTTTGCGAACCCCTGGGGCCACGTCTTCGATCGTTGGGGACAGAACTTCATTGCCGACGCATCCGACGGTCTGAATTACTGGGCGGCTCCGATGTCGGGACGCATTGAATACCCGAAAAAACATCCTGGTGGCTGGGTTGCGAATGAAGGATGGGACAAGCTGCCGTTGGTGATTCCCCGACGAATCCGCCCTACTTCGGGCTGCGAGCTTGTCGCCTCATCCCAATTCCCCAAGGAATCGCAAGGCAATTACCTTTTGAACAATGTGATCGGCTTTCAGGGCGTGCTGCAGCATTCGCTTGCCGATGATGGAGCTGGCTACGCGGGCAAGGAGATTGAGCCGTTGATCTCATGCGACGACGGAAACTTCCGCCCGGTCGACTTGCAGTTCGGTCCCGATGGATGCCTATACATCGTGGATTGGCACAACGCGTTGATCGGGCACCTGCAACACAACTTACGTGATCCGCATCGAGACCGTTCACACGGCCGTATTTGGCGGGTTCGCTACGAGTCAAACCCGCTGCTAGAAGTGAAGCAATTCTCAAAGCTCTCCGAGGATGAACTGCTGCAAGAATTGCTCACGACGGAGGGGAGAACGAGGTACCGAGTTCGGCGTGAACTTGCAGCTCGTAAGAGCGTTCGCGTAGTGCGTTCTACGCAAGAATGGCTGCTGAAACACATCGACACGGCGAGCGAACGCGACCTGCTTGAGATGCTTTGGCTCTACCAAACCCACAACAATGTCGAACCCGCCCTACTGAGACGACTTCTAGAGGCAGAGAAGTTCGAGGTGCGAGCAGCGGCCGTGCGCACCCTAAGCTACTGGATCAATGAAATCGAAAGCCCGATGAAGCTTCTGGCACCCCGAATTGCGGATACCCATCCTCGCGTTCGACTAGAAGCCGTCCGCGCCTGCAGTTTCCTACCGAACAAGGCTGAAGCCACTGAGCTTGCCCTCGAAGTCGTAAACCAGGAAACCGACGCCTGGATCGACTATACCCTCGAGGAAACACTGCGTGGTCTCGGCAACTGATCGCGTGTAGTTGCAACTGCCGGCTAGATACGAAAAAACCGCCTGGCGTAACCAGGCGGTTTGAATCTTCAAAACGTGGACTTTGGCTTGGTGACGAAACTAGTTCTGCGTCACACGAGCCAAGTCTCCGCCATCTCGACGGTGTGCATTCGAGCGGTGGACACCAGCCTCGATGTCGTAGCCCAGCGAAGCTACGTGGCCATCAGCGAATGCCATGTTCCATGTTGCTTGGTGTGCACTTCCGAAGGCGGTAGTACTACGAACGCCAACGCGATCTCGACGAGGCAATTGTGCGCCGGTTCGATGGTTGTCGTTGTTGAATCCCGTGCACCAGTTCTCGTTGTCAGCTGGGTCACCACCAGTGGTGTAGTGGCTAGGATCGAGATACTTTTCGCCGACCAAGTAAGTCTTCGAAGTTCCGTCTTCCAACTGGCCAATCTTGATCTGGCTCTTCACAAAGAAGAGTCCTGTGTACTGCTTGGTTGGTGGATCAAATGACTCGAGTCCTTGAGCAACCGTCGCTGGACCGCCACTCAACTCGTTGGCAGCCTGCGATCCAGCATTCGCTGCGTAGTCCATACGGCCAACCATGTCACCTTGCTGGTACGAACACGCGTTGATCGCATGGAAGTTACGCCAGGCGGTACCGTACGGCCGTGACTCACGACGTGTTGGGCAGTTGATGAACTCGATGGGAGACTTAATGACAACGCACGTCTTCTGCTTCTGCGATTCCGTGATCTCCAGTGGGTTGCCGTCAGAAGGCGCACCGTGAAAATCTGAAAACTCGATGTAGGGCAGCGTGTTGTAAACCCACCCCGCAGGTTGGCGGTTTCCAAAACCTAAGTCCGGGTCACCGACCCAGTCCCATCCCCATCCGCCCGAGGGCAGCGAGCCTTGTGCGCTTTCACAGTTCAACGCGCCCAGAGCAAGTTGCTTGAGATTGTTGACGCATTGTGTTCGTCGAGCTGCCTCACGTGCGGCTTGCACGGCCGGCAACAATAGAGTGACTAGCATCGCAATGATGGCAATCACTACTAGGAGTTCGACGAGAGTGAATCCGGACTTTTTTGTTCGCATGTGTTCCCCCATTAGCGAAGTTGTAAGCACTCGTCGCAAACCATTCCCCCAGGCAGCGACGACTTCTGAGTCGCGTTATCGTAATTCGAATGTCGGCATTAGCACGTTGTCAAACGGGCTAAGCTCGAAGAACAGGGTAGTATCTTCGTTGTATTTCTTGGGAATGTCTAGCTTTGGGTGCGTAATCCTAACCCTGTAGAGGCCGCAGCGAATCCCCTGAAGAGTTGGATCTTGTTCCGAAATCGACGGAGCAGTGATTTCCGCCTGTCCGTAACCATCGGTTGTCCCCTCGGCCATCACCGCAGTTTCTCCCAGAAACGGCTCTGGATCGAACAGAATCTCGGCATCGGGCAAGAAATCCCCGCGAAAACGTACGGTGCATGTCAGCGTTTGAATCCCTGCTTTCAGTGCTTCATAACGCTCAAGTCGAGCTTGAACTTCATCAGCCGAAATCGCCCCGTCGCCGTCGCTATCCCACCCCTTCTTGGGGTCCATTGCAGTCTTCTTCGCCTCAGCTTTGCTGATTTTTCCGTCCGAATCCGAATCGTATTCCTGCATCGCCAACTCGGCAGCCGCGGCAGGATCGAGTTTCGGAGCCGTTACTGGCTTTTCCGAGGAACAACCAACAACACACAGCAATGCAAGGATCATCAAATGACGAATCATTTCGGCCTTCTTACTAGACGTTTGACTTACTGAACGACAAATAGAAGGGGCCATTGTGTGGCGGGGCGAAGCCAATGTCAATTTCACTGCCGAGCGCTGACGACTAACTGACACGATTCAGATGTAGCACGCCATTGCGTGATGGACTTTCACTTTGTCCCTGGGCCGCGGGCTTAGAAAGCATCCGCTACACGATCAGCCTGCACAAATGGCCGACTGATCATGAACGGAGCAAGTCGCTACAGAAGATCACTGGCAAGATCAGCCAAGGCTGAACGCTCACCTTTTTCAAGCGTGATGTGGGCGTACAGCGGCTGACCAACCATACGATTTACTAGGTGGCTCAGCCCGTTGGAGAGTTTATCGAGGTACGGTTGGTCGATTTGGTGCATGTCACCGGTGAAGACGATCTTCGTTCCTTCACCCGCTCGCGTAATGATGGTTTTTACTTCGTGCGGCGTCAGGTTTTGTGCCTCGTCGACGATAAAGAACATTCGCTGCAAGCTGCGACCACGAATGTAGGACAGTGGCGTGATTATCAGTTTTTCGTTTTCCAGCAGTTCGCGAATCTTCTCTGCTTTCGGATCGTTGTCTTTGAACTGATGTCGAATCACATTCAGGTTGTCGAACAACGGCTGCATGTACGGATCGAGCTTGGCGTGAATGTCGCCGGGCAAATACCCTAGATCTCGGTTGCTCAACGGCACCACGGGTCGCGCTAAAAGTATCTGGCGATAACGCGACCGGCACTCCAGTGCGGAAGCAAGTGCGAGCAGTGTCTTTCCCGTTCCTGCTTTGCCTGCCAAGGTGATGAGCTTAATGTCGTCGTTCAGCAGCGCGTTCAGAGCAAAGGACTGTTCGGAATTGCGAGGACTGATTCCGTAGGCAGTTGGCTTTTCAAGTCGGCGGAATGAATTCGTTGACGCATTGAATGTCGCCAAAGCAGACTTCGATCCGTTCCGCAGCACGAAGTTTTCGTTGGCGATCGGATCAGCGACCTGGGGGAGTCGGTCTTCCTCCACAAAGCCTGAATTCTCATAGAACGCATCAATTGCGTCGGAAGGAACCTCAGGAACAATTCGCTTGCCGCTGTAAAGCTTATCAATCGACTTTACTTGGTCGGCCGTGTAGTCTTCCGAAGTCAGCCCCAGCGATCTCGCTTTGAGTCGCAAGTTCATGTCTTTCGAAACGACGATGACCTGGTTGTCGGTGCCTTCGACCTCTTCTTGCAAACGAAGTGCACATTGCAAAATCCGATGATCGGCGACATCGGTCAGGAACGCTTCGCGAAAGCGCTTGTCGACGGGACCGCCCAGCATCACGCGAATGTTACCCAGACCTTCGCCGCGTGAAGCACCGTTTTCGGAAAGAATCGGTCCGGTAAGAGCATCTAAGCGGCGGACGAATTCGCGTGCTTGGAAATGAATATTTTCATTCCCACGTTTGAATTTATCCAGTTCTTCCAGAACCGTGATTGGCACAACAAGATCTGACTTGCCAAAGTTGGAGATACAATCTGCGTCGTGCAAGATGACATTCGTATCAATTACGAAAATCTTCGCAGTAGCTGGCGACATAGGGCCTCCGATCTCGGATGCTCCTGGCTCGGAGACGCGTCCTAAGCCGTGCATCCGTTCAAGCATCGGCGAAGTTACTATCTTTAAGACGAATCTCAAACGTCGTTATCTCGCCGTCACCTGAAGTCTACTTTTCTCCTTAACATTGCGTCGTTTGTTTTTGTACGCACGGCAGGCCACCGATGTTCGAAAAAGCATCACACCGCACAATTGGCGGGAGATCTTATGTCGCAAATTCGCAACACAGTTCACCCGAATCGGATTGTCGGGATTATTAGGTTGTGCAACACCGCACGCGTTCGACGTGGAATCAAGATGCTGAACTATAAATGACCGAGATAGATTCGAACTCTAAATACGTTCGAAGATTGTTGCGATGCCCTGTCCAGCACCAATGCACATCGTTGCTAAACCGTATCGCACCTGCTTCGCCAACATCGCGTGAATCAATGTCGTGGCGATACGAGCGCCACTGGCGCCCAAAGGATGGCCAATCGCGATACTGCCACCTCGAATATTCACACGGTCCGAGTTCAAATCCAACATCCGCATGCAGGCAAGTGCTTGTGCCGCGAACGCCTCGTTCAACTCGATTATGTCCATGTCATCCAATGAGAGCTTTGCACGCTTCAATGCTTTCTGCGTTGCCGGAACTGGACCGGTTCCCATCACGGACGGCTCAACACCGGCTACGGCAGTTGCGACGACACGCACAAGCGGCGTCAGTCCCAGCTCCTTGGCTTTGTCTTCGGACATGACCAACATCGCGGCCGCACCATCGTTCAATGGAGAACTGTTTCCGGCAGTTACCGTTCCCAACTTCGGCATGAAGGCCGGGTTAAGTGCCGCCAATGCATCGGTGTTCTCAGCGTTGCGAACACACTGGTCGCGTTGGACCAAGAATCGTTTGCCCGATTCGTCTCGGCCGTACACAGGAATGATCTCGTTCGCAAATTCACCTTTCTCGTGCGTTTGATGAGCCAATTGATGGCTGCGTAGCGCGAACTCGTCCTGTTCTTCTCGCGAGATCTTTTGCGTCTGTGCCAGGAACTCCGCCGTTACGCCCATCATCAACGCGCCTTTGGACGTGCGCTGGAACATTTTTGGATTGAGGTCCAAACCAAAGTCCATCGGCAGGTGATGCATGTGCTCAAGCCCGCCTACAATCTGAACGTTCTCTCCACCTGCGACGATTGCGTGGGAAGCTTGGTTCAACGCCTGCAGGCTACTTCCGCAAAGGCGATTGATCGTCGCGCCACCGGTTTCGACATTCAGTCCCGCCATCAACGCAACGTTACGAGCAACGTTTAAACCTTGCTCTTTCGTTTGTTGCGTGTTGCCAAGGATCACGTCCTCGATTTCAGCTGGATCGATCTTGGTTCGTGCGACCAGTGCCTCGATGCAGGCGACCGCCAGATCGTCACTGCGAACATCGCGAAAGAAGCCCTTCTTGGGATGAGCGCGACCAATGGGTGTACGTACGCAATCGACAACAACGGCTGGTGACATGGTCAATCCTATAGGTTAGTCGCAAGATGGCGATCTGATTTCGAAGTACGCGTCAGGGCTTGGGTTGGATTCGTTCCCCGGCAACACGGGGTTTACATTTGCAATTCGTAAAACTTTTGATTGTCCTCGGCCATCTGCTGTAGTAGCTCAGTGGGCTGCATTCGTTCGCCCAAATCTTCGAACGGCTTGAGCTGCTCCAACAGCTGGGAAGCCCCCATCGTGTCCGCCCAATGGAGCAGTCCGCCTTTGAACGGTGGGAAGCCAAGCCCAAAGATCAGCCCGAGATCAACGTCGCGGACATCGCGAACGATCTTCGCTTCGAGGACGCGTGTCGCTTCGAGCAGCATTGGTAAGAACAGTCGCTGCGTGATTTCTTCGATTGAAAAGTCATGCGTCTCGTTCTTCATGTACGGATCCACGAACTCAGACAGGCCCGCATCGGGCATGCCTTTCTTCTTGGGGTTGTCGTACGCGAAGAACCCTTTGCCCGACTTTTGCCCCAAGCGACCGGCTTTTACCAACGCAGGTAAGATCGGCGATGGATTGATTCGAGACGGGAATGCTTCCCACATCGTGCGGCCGGCGTAGAAGGCGGTGTCCAAACCAACAACGTCATACAACGTGATTGGTCCCATCGGCATACCGAACTTCTTGGCGGCCTTTTCTATATCTGGAATCTTTGCTCCTTCAGAAATCAATTCCAGCGACGCATTCATGTATGGCAGCAACAGACGGTTCACAAGGAATCCGGGGCCATCATTTACTACGATGGGCGACTTGCCGATGCCTTTCGCGTATTGCACTGCCGTGGCGATCGTTTCGTCGCTGGTGTTCGCACCACGGATGATCTCAACCAGCTTCATTCGGCGAACTGGATTAAAGAAGTGAATTCCGCAGAAACGGTCCGGATGCTTCAACCCGTCTGCTAACCCGCTGATTGGGATTGTCGAAGTGTTCGAGGCTAAGATCGCATTCGGGCCGAGCAACGGCTCGAGTTTTGCGTAGACGCTTTTCTTTACTTCCGCATTTTCAACGATTGCTTCGATGACGATGTCCGAAGCAGCGATCTCCGCGTCGGATGTCGTGCCGTTCAGATACGGAGCAAATGCAACGGCTCGCGATGCATCCGCCGAGCGTGTCTTCTTATTGAAAGACACTTCCTGCAAGACTTCCGCCACGCCTGTTCCTAACGCCGCCTTGTTCGCGTCGCTTAAGGTGACGTTCAGCTTTCGTTTGACATTGGCCGCAGCAATGCCCTGCCCCATGATGCCAGCGCCAATTACCGATACGGATTCCACCTTGCCAGGCGTTACGTCTGCTTCGACGCCCTTATCCTTTTTGTTGCGATCCGTCAGGAAGAAGATGTTAAGCAGCGCCGCGTTCTCCGCAGTGCCGAACAGCTTCGCCATCCCACGAGCTTCCATGACGCAAGCTTCTTTTGCATCGACGCGACAAGATTTCACCATCGTCGCCAAGGCTGCGCCCGGGGCTGGATAGTGCCCTTTGGTCTGCTGCTGAATCATGGCTGACGCCGTGGCCTGCAGAAATCCCAACTCCGTATCGCTGATATTGACCGGTTGATCCCAGCGGTTCCGATCCTCCAAATACTGCTTGGTTTCGTTTTCGTCTTCGATCAAACGAATTGCCGCGTCCAGCAAATCGTCGGGTGCAACGACATCGCTGCACATTCCCATTGCATAGGCGGCCGCGGAATCGATGGAATCGCCACCGGTGATCATCTCGACAGCATTCGCCAACCCTACGATCCGAGGTGCTCGGGCCGACCCGCCCCAGCCCGGAAAAATGCCAAGCTTTACCTCAGGAAATCCGAATTCGGACTTTGGATTGTTCGACATGATGCGGCGATCGCACCAAACGGATAACTCCGCACCTCCGCCAACGCAGATGCCGTTGATTGCGGCAACCGTGGGAAACGGTGTTTCTGAGAGTCGTGCGAAGAGCTTTTGCCCACGCCGACACATGTCGAAAGACTGTTCTTCGGTGATGGTCTCTAAAGAAGCGACGAATTCGCGAAGATCGGCACCCGCAATAAAGATATTCGGTTTCGCCGAGATAATGACTAGTCCGCCGATGTCATCTCGCGTCTTCAACTGGTCAAGATGACGTTCGAGTTCACTCAGCACAGAATTCGACAGGACATTGGCACTTTTGCTGGGATGATCCAGCGTTAGTACGGCAATTTGCTTCTGTCCGGAAGTTTCGTGGAACGACAACTTCATCGTCTCAGTGATCGTCGCAGGACCGCTCATAAGTTAACCTGCCTCTGACAAGCAAATGGGGTGGGATAGAGTGGGCAATCTCAAGACTTCTAATTAGGACGTAGGGTATGCGAACCGTAACAACATGGAAACGACAATTCTGGCGTCTGCTAGCCGTAGGAGCCATCGCATGTCTGTCGACCGGCGTTCCAACGGAATTTGGAGTGCCTGCAGCGAGTGGCCAAACTGAGACTCAGAAGGCCCCCTCTAAAGAGAAAAACGAAGCCAAGCGGTTGTCTCAGGTGGAGCTGACGATCGACTACGGCGATGGCATGCAAAAACGGTTTCCCGTGCTCAAGTGGCGTGAGGGTCTGACGGTATTCAATACGATGCAGGAGGCGGACAAGCACCCACGGGGGATTTCGATGAAATCGAGGGGCCGAGGAGCTACTCGCATGGTCACCCAGATCGACGATTTGAAGAACGGCGGGGGCGGAAAGAAAAAGAACTGGATTTTCCGCGTAAATGGTGAGCTTGCGGACCGTAGTTGCGGCGTTTTCAAGCTGAAGCCCGGCGACCGCGTCTTGTGGAAGTTCGAACAGTACCAGTAAGATGGGAACGTTAATTGCCCTTATTCGTAGCAGCGATATGAACCGTCCAACAACCCGCGATTTGATCGTTTTCACGCTTCTGGTGGCCTTCGGCGTGGCCGCCCGCGTTGGCTTGCAGCACATCCCCAACTTTGCTCCCGTCGCGGCGATCGCTCTCTTCGCTGGCTATTTTTTGGGACATCGATTGCTGGCCGTGTGTACGCCACTGGCAATCATGCTGATCAGCGACCGTTTGGTGGATGCCGGCGGATACGCGTGGCCTCTGATGCTGACGGTTTACGGTCTGCTGGCGGTTCCTGTACTTCTAGGCACGCCGCTGCGTGGCTGGATGAATCTTGCTGGAAATACATCGCTGGACAGTTCGCTACGTACGGTTTTAGGTCTCGTTGGGTGCAGCCTGACATGCTCGTTCCTGTTCTTCGTCGGAACGAACTTCGCGGTTTGGGCGACCAGCAGCTGGTATGAGCCAACCATGGCCGGCTTGGCTAAGTGCTACCTCAGTGCCATTCCATTTTTCCGCTACACCGTCACGGGTGACGCCCTATTCGCGACCGTGCTATTTGGAAGTTACGCGATGGTCCTGCGAAGCGTCCCCAGTGCAGAGCAAGTCGACGCTCGCATGCAAAGCAGCAACTAACTAGTTACCGCGAACGTTGTTCACGGGGCTTCGTCGCGTGAGCTACGAAATGGAATTCTTCGACACACACTGTCACATCAACGACAAGCGGTTCAATGATGACCGCGCTGAAACCATCACGCGCGCTCGTGAGGCAGGCGTGACAAAGATGGTCGTCATCGGCATCTCGCGCGAGACCAGTGAACAGTGTGCGAAAATCGCCGGTGAATTCGACGGAGTCTACGCAGCCGTGGGAATTCAGCCTAACTGTGCTCACGAAACCAAGTCTGGCGATTGGGAACGAATCCTGAGCCTACTGGATCAACCAAGCGTGATCGCCTTGGGAGAGACAGGCCTAGATCGCTACTGGGACGACTGTCCGCTTGAGATTCAGGAAGAGTACTTCGACCTGCACCTACGAGCCTCTCAAGAGCGAGACGTGCCGTTTGTGGTTCACATGCGAGAGTGTGGTGACGACGTATTGCGAATGCTGACGGAAGCTCGCGAACGTGGTCCGCTCCGCGGTGTCATGCACAGTTTCACAGGTGATATGGATCTCATGTTGGCCTGCGTCGAACTGGGAATGTTCATCAGTTTCGCAGGCATGGCGACATTCAAAAGGTCGACGGAACTGCGTGAGATTGCCGCCGCTGTCCCGGAAGATCGACTGTTGATTGAAACCGACGCGCCCTATCTGTCACCGGAACCAATGCGAAAGGTTCGCCGCAACGAACCGGCAATGGTGGTACACACCGGACAGTGCTTGGCAGATGCCCGAGGTATCTCGTTAGAAACCATGGCAGCGGCAACGACTCGAAACGCCCATCAGTTTTTTGGCATCTAACGCCTTGCACGGTAGCCCTTCAAACGAGCTTTACCAAACGTGCGTCGCCGACGGGGTGGCTTCCTACCTTGTCTTTACCCACAAGTTTGAACTTGCATTCACCACCTCAGCCTCCCGCTGGAACATCATTCCATTGGAATACGTGTGTTCGCGGGAG
>CAYQMZ010000179.1:0-11452 GCA_964418725.1 uncultured Pirellulaceae bacterium | reverse complement strand
ACATAAATCGGGACGTGCTGCTGAAACCTACTTGGTACGTGCCGGTCGCGTCATCTTTGTATTCGGTGTTGTTGGAGGTCCGGAAAACGCAAAACAACAGTTCCTCGACTCAATCAGACTAAACGGAAAAGGGGCGGAGCTGTTTGTCGCTCCGCAGGAAACGCCACTTATATGGGCTGAACACAGCATTCCCGGGAATACGGGTATGCTTGGCGCTGCCGCGAAGTTCCCGTCAGAGCCCCAACGCGTGGCTGATTGGCGGAACCTTGAGAACACGACTGCGTGGACCGCGAAATCGGATGGGCGGACCGAACTCACCGTGGTGCGTTTTGAGAACGCAGATGATCATGGAGACGATCTCGAAAAAATGTACGCACGAATGCGTGAGACGACCGGATGCCCCAGCAATGCGATGGAACGTCAGCAAAGCAGCACTAGTCGCGATGTTGAATGGATTGATGATGATGGAATCACACTCCATCGGCTGCGCATGGTCCAATCGCAATCAACGACGTTTGGACTTGTCGCATCGACAACGACGCCCAAACACGCTGCAGACTTCGTGAAGGGCTTTCGCCTCGCCAAACCGAAGAGCGAAGAAAAGACGCGGGGTGAATCGCTGAACCAAGATGCGATTGCCAGGGCCCTTGCATCTAAGAACGAAATTGATGTCGCGCACGCGTTGCAAAAGCTAAGACGGATTTCGCCAACAAAAGGTCGACCCGCGATTACCGGTGCACTCAATGGGATTCTTCGCGGCTCGGATGTCGCTTCACACCGCTCAACGGCCGCACAATTTCTGGTTGGTTGGGGAAACCGAGAGAGTACAAGGCTGTTGGTGGCAGCATTGGATGATCCAGATCGATCGGTGAAGAAGGCAGCCCATTATGCCGTGGCTGTTAGTAAGTCGCGTGCTGGCAGACGTGAGCTAATATATCGCCTTGACGATTTTCGATCTCGTCGCCTGGTCGAAGGTGCATTGCTGTTTGCTGGCGAATCGATCGTACCGGACCTCGGCCGGTTTGTGCTTTCGAATGCAGACGCGTCGACTCGAGCCGACGCTTGCAGAATCCTCGGTAAGATGGGTTCGAGATCTGCAATTGGCTATTTGAAGCGTGCCGAAAACAACGACGAATTCTTCGTGAGATGTGCCGCAGAGCGTGCATCGAAAGAACTACAGAAATCCATTCGCCGTCAGCAGAATCTAAGTCGGCTGTAACTAGCGATATCTCTGTGAGCCGACCGGCAGGCGGAGTGCGAATGCGGCATTTCAATTGGTTCGCTTCGCTGCTCTTTGCCCAAAGCCGCTCTTGTACCGCTGCGAGTTAGATTAAAAACCAACCCCCCGTCCATCAGCAAAATGGAGTGATTGATGGAACCATCGAGGCTGAAACCTGTTTGCCTCCTCGTCGTTCCGTCCGAGTCCAGTTTCCCAGAGTTCAAGAATCGGTTTGTATTTCGCTATCTGGCGTCTTGAAGTGGCGAGCACATAGCTGCCATTGGCGGAGACGTCCACGAGGCCTAGAGACTTTGATTGCGGGGCTGTGATGGCGGTTAGTAGTCGTCCTGGAGCACTGTGAATCGTAATTCGCGAGTCTTTCGGTTGCCTTGATGGGTAAGGAGATCCTACAAGCAGACGTTTGGAATCGCCGGTCCACCGATGAAGCGGCGTAGCCCCATGCGCTGACTTGGGCTGCCAGATCTTTCGCACTGTTTTGAACATCGCGTCGCCCTTCCTGCCTACGATGATGTTGTGCTGTGTGTCAGAACGCTTTCGTGATTTCCCGTATAGATTGAACCAGTCTCCAGCAAAGACTTTGCCGTTAGGCGACACCGTTCCGCTCAGGGGGATGCGAGCTGCCGCGGTAATGTCGCTCGTCGCGTACCCGTCAGCCCATCGTATGATGACCTCATCCGTGACATGCGGGATGGACGTCATCTGATCGTGGTAAACGTACTTTTTCTTGTGCCCATAGATTCGATGAGCAACTAACTTGTTGTCATCAATTCGCCACTGCAGCGTCGCATTTGCGTAGGATACCTGTTGCTTCTTTCTCGGTTTGGTTGGTTGCAACCTCGCGTACATTGTCTCGACAACGGGCGAATCTGTCTTTCCTGACTCCGTGTCGCAAACAACGATTTGTCCTCCGTACTGCTCGCCGTTACTCGAGACCCGCGCCGTAGTGGCGTTCTTGCCGAGTATCAAATTTCGTTCATTTAAAAAGCCGATGAATGAAAACGAGTCACCCCGAATCTGTTCCGGTTCAAAAGACTTCCACGGTTCGCTGGATTCAGTCGTAAGGTCCGCGACGCGATAAAGGTGAATCGAGTTGATTTGCTCGTCCGTAGCCCAATAGTTGGCCAACAAAACCAAGAACCGACCATCCCGACTGAACTGCAGCCAGCGAATACTCGATTCGGAAATCGGTGATTTTAAGCTGCAAAGTAAACTACCGTCGTTCGTGTTGAATACTTGGACTTCACCTTGCCGCAGCGACACCGCCAGCACCGTCTCATCAGAACTGAAGCTGGAGTAGGTCGGCCAGTGATTCGTTGGATGAGAAAACGTCCTGATTAACTTTGGACTTGCCGCGATACTCGAGAGTTCCAGCAACAGAAGAACGATAATCGACCGCATTACTCTGCCTCGTTGTCCACGTGACGCTCTGCTCATTCCGACTATCGGAACGAATCGCGGTCGTCAAAGTCAAGCGATTCGATTGGGGCACCGGCGTTGGTTCTGACAGCGCGTAGAATAGCACTATAAAACCACTGTGATATTCGATGAGAGTCGAAGTGCTGTTGCTTCACGCAAAGCGTCAAAAAAAGCTGTGCATATGTGGCGAGCGAACAAGCTCGCGGCTGGAAGAAGGCACCGTGCCAGTTCCGCTCGATGGAGTGGTTCGTAGCCGCGACATCCTGATTCCGCTCAGGTCGACCTGGCTCGAGTGTGCGCACTGCACACTCATAGGACTTTTGCGTTAGTGCCGTGCTGACGCCAACTGGTCCATCTTGATTCGCTGATCGGTTGCGTCACCGAACGGAAAGGCGCAAGAATTGGCTCAAATTCACAGCTAAACGCTATTTCCGTCGCATCCGCAGGGACAATCGGCAATAATCTAAACTCCGCCAACCGGAATGTCCTCGAACGTGACGATCTTGAACCAAGAATCGGCACGTAGCCCACCTCTGTATTCGTATGACCTACAACTGTTCCAACTTTCGATTGAATCGACGGCTAAGCCGTCGTTCGGTTCTGCAAGCCGGTGCACTCGGCAGTTTAACGTTGCCCCGTTTATGGCAGTCGCAGTTGCTGGCGAGTAATCAGCCAAGCGCGTCAGGGTTCGGCAAAGCAAAACGCTGCATCTTTCTTTTTATGTGGGGTGGCCCAAGTCAGCTCGACACGTTTGATATGAAGCCCAATGCTCCTTTGGAGATTCGTGGCGAGTTTCAGCCGATCAAAACGAAGACTCCAGGGCTGGGTGTGTGCGAGCATTTTCATCGCCTCTCCAAGATGACAGACAAGATTGCCGTGGTGCGTTCGCTGACGCACGACGATCCAGCTCATTTGTCCAGCGGCCACACGACGGTGACGGGCCAACTGCCGCCGGTCAACAAGAGCGATGCGGAGCCGCCAAGTGAAAACGATACACCGCACTTTGGGTCTGTGTTGTCTCACTTGCGACCGGCTGAATTGGCGTTGCCTTCGTTCGTGATGCTGCCTTGGAAGGTTCTTCATCCCGCTGCGCCGGGCGGTGTCGCTCCTGGTCAGCACGGCGGCTGGTTAGGTCGTCAGTATGATCCGTTCGTCGTGGAAGGGAATCCGAATTCGAAAGCGTGGCAGGCGCCGTCGCTGGGTCTGTCCGAAGATATTTCGCTGGATCGGTTAGACGCGCGACGACAACTGCTCTCGTCACTGGATCAGGTTCGTTCCAGCATGGAATCGCCGCTAGTGGATCAGGCTTCCTTCTTAGAAAAACGAGCGTTCGATTTGCTCACGTCGGGTAAGGTGCGCGAGGCCTTCGATCTGGGAGGCGAACCGGACGCGGTACGAGATCGGTATGGACGCAACATTCACGGGCAATGTGTGCTGCTCGGACGTCGGTTGCTGGAATATGGTGTGCCGATCGTAAATGTGAATTGGCACCAGGACCACCGAAATTTTTGGGATACGCACGGTAACAACTTTGTTCGTCTTAAGCGTGATCTTATTCCGCCGGCGGACATAGCACTGACCGCGCTGCTGACAGACTTAGAAGATCGCAACATGCTGGACGACACATTGGTCGTTTGGGTGGGCGAGTTCGGTCGAAATCCTCAAATCAATCCAAAGAACTCGGGGCGAGAGCACTGGCCGTATTGCTACAGTGGTTTGTTGGCCGGTGGCGGAATTCAGGGCGGTGCGGTCTACGGCGAAAGCGACAAGCACGCCGCCTACCCAATGGCGAACGCAGTTTCACCTCACGATCTGATGGCGACCGTCTATCACGCTTTGGGTATTCCCGCGAACCAGGTGTTGCAGGACGAACTACAGCGACCTCATCAGCTTTACGCTGGTAATCCCATCAACGCTCTTTTCTAATCGCTACTAGGCAATCTACTAGCCAGCGGTCGATGGCCTCGCTGCAATGAGGGCCTGGCGTTTCTTATCTGACAGCAAAAGGACGACGATGTCACTTCAGGGGAAAACGATTTTCATCACGGGTGCCAGTCGTGGCATTGGCAAAGCAATTGCCTTGAAGGCGGCGGCGGATGGAGCGAACATTGCGGTGGTTGCGAAGACGGCCGAGCCACATCCTAAGTTGCCAGGAACTGTGTACACGGCGGTCGAAGAAATCGAAGCCGTGGGCGGTCGAGGGTTGGCTTGCGTCACCGACATTCGTCATGAGGAACAGTTGAAGGAGGCGGTAGACAAGACCGTCGCGGAATTCGGCGGAATTGATGTCTTGGTCAATAACGCGAGTGCGATCTTTCTAGCGGGAACGTTGGAAACGCCGATGAAGCGATTTGACCTGATGCATAGCGTGAATGTCCGCGCGACCTACATGGCGTCGCAGCATTGCATTCCTCATCTGCTGAAGGCAGAGAATCCTCACATCCTGAATTTATCGCCGCCATTGAATATGGACGCGAAGTGGTTTGCCGGGCATGTTGCGTACACGATGGCCAAGTACGGCATGAGCCAGTGTGTACTAGGAATGGCTGAAGAGTTTCGAGAGAAGGGGATTGGCGTGAACGCGCTGTGGCCTCAAACCGCGATTGCCACGGCCGCCGTGATGAATTTGTTGGGGGGACCTGAGGCGATCAAGTGTTGCCGAAAACCCGAGATTGTGTCTGACGCGGCTTATGAGATTCTGAATCGAGATGCTAAGACTTGCACGGGCAACTTCTTCATTGACGAAGACGTGATGAAGGAGGCTGGCGTTGAGGACTTTGCTCCGTACGCGGTTGATCCAACTGCCAAACTGATGCAAGACTTTTTCGTTTGAGCCCACTTAGCAAACCGCTTGCAAACAATCCACGAAGTTGACCGCGCGAATTCTGCTACGACCGGAGTGTACTGATGATTGCCCTAGAACCAGTTTCAAACCGATGTTGTTACTTCGGGCTAGTCTGCAATACAAGCGTTTTAGGATCGCCGAACATGGCTTTGACACTTGTTCTAAGACCATTTCGAAATCTCGCGACGCGGTCGATTGGGCTCGTAGCGAGCCTTCTGTTCGTTTGCTGCTCGCTCACCGCCCTCGGTGCCGACAAGCCAAACGTCATTCTGATTTATACCGACGACCAAGGTTCGATTGACGTCAACTGCTACGGGGCCAACGATCTGGTGACGCCTCACATGGACGCACTTGCTGCGCGAGGCACACGGTTCACACAGTTCTATGCGGCGGCGCCCGTTTGTTCGCCATCGCGTGCAGCCATGCTCACCGGACGAGTGCCACAGCGTGCCGGAGTTCCCGGCAACGTGTCCTCCTCCAAAGGAAAGCATGGCATGCCTGCGGAACAGATCACGATTGCCGAAATGATGAAGGACGCGGGTTATGTCACCGGTCACGTTGGCAAATGGCACTTGGGGTACTCTTCGGCGACGATGCCCAATGGTCAAGGCTTCGACCTTTCATTTGGGCACATGGGCGGCTGCATCGACAACTACTCGCATTTCTTCTATTGGAATGGTCCGAATCGACATGACCTGTGGCTGAACGGAAAAGAGATCTGGCGAGATGGTCAGTACTTTCCTGACCTGATGGTTCAACAAGGAAGTCACTTCATTGAGGCGAATCAAGACAAGCCCTTCTTTATGTACTGGGCGATCAACTTGCCCCATTATCCGCTGCAAGGCAAAGCCAAATGGCACGAGGTCTACAAGGACTTGCCTGAGCCACGTCGGCAGTACGCCGAGTTCATTTCATCAATGGACGAGGCGATAGGCCAGTTGTTGTCGAAGCTGGATGACTTGAACTTGCGAGAGAAAACCATTGTCATTTTTCAATCTGATCATGGTCACTCGCACGAGGAGCGTACATTTTTTGGTGGTGGCAACTCGGGACCGTACCGTGGAGCCAAATTCAGTTTGTTCGAAGGTGGTATTCGCGTGCCGGCGATGATCTCTTGGCCGGGCAAGTTACCGGAGGGGGCCGTCCGAAAGCAGATGGCCACCGCCTGTGATTGGTTTCCTACGATCGCGGAGCTTTGTGATATCCCAGCTCCTGATCATCGAATTGACGGGCGAAGTATCGTTGATGTCATCAAATCCAAGACTGCTCCAAGTCCCCATGAGGTCTTTCACTGGCAATCCGGGCGTGGGAAGGGCGGGCGACAGTGGGCGGTTCGCGAAGGGGATTGGAAACTGATCGGGAACCCCAACGACACCAGTAAGAAGGCTGAAGTCACCGAGCAGTTTTTTCTCTCGAATTTGGCTGACGATGTGAGTGAAATGAAGAACCTCGCCAACGAGAAGCCTCAGGTGGTTGAGCGGCTTAAGGGGCTCCATCACGCATGGATCCGAGAATTCGAATAGACGCGAAATTGGACTAACAGACGCACCAAATGATCGCACGGTCGAAGAAGTGAGCTACGTGCTATGGTTGAATAGCGGAACGTCGGAACGAACCGAAGACAATTGCAGCTGAATGTCTCATGTCAGAAAACGCCACAACCACGAACCCGTTTGCTCCACCCGAGGTCGTGGAAGATTCGTCCCTTTTTCGGTCAGCTCCGATTTCGAACTACTTCTACGCAGCCGTACTGTTTGTACTCGGTGGTTTTTCAGCCGCGTTTGTGATTCTGGCTGCCATGATTGTACTGCACGCGGTGGTCGAAATTCCTGTAGCGGTGATGGTTGCCATTATCGTGATCGGATCGCTTGTCTTCGGTTGGTATAGCGGCCTGCGAATGTTCCGTAGTTTGCAAGACCTGCATGAGCAGAAGGTGCAATTGGAGCGAGAACAGATGGAGCGGCTTGGCGAATTTCACACGTGGTAGTGACTATTTCACGATCGTCACAAATCGCAGTGGCGGCGCCTTTGGCATCGAACCGTTGATTTGATCACGAATCGCGTCCAGTCGTGCAGCCGTCATGGCCTCGTCGCTCTCTAAGTGGATATCTAGGACCTTCACGCCGTTGACGTACTTGTACTCTGCACCACTGCAACTCCAGCCATGATTTGACGTCGAGTCGTTGAGTGTCTGGACGATGTCTAATGGTACCCGACTTCCGCGTAGCTCAATTCCAAGAAAGACAACTAGCGCCAGTAGTGCAGCACCGGCGCTCAGGGTCCATCGATTGACGTCACTGTGTTGATGCGCTGAGCGGATTCCAACGGCGCGAAACGCGATCCAGGTTCCTAGAACGATCGCCACAATATTGACGAAGAACAGCAGTGCCGAGAGAAACGGCAATTCCGGGTCGCATGCTCCGTTCAACCAAAGCCAGAACGATATCCCTGACGTGGCGATCGGTGGAACCAGTGAGGCCGCGATGGCGACTCCCGGCAATGCGGAAAGCAAGTTGGGACGTCCTGACGCATAGGCTGCAGCGAAACCGCCGACCGCTGCGACGAGGATATCCAACGCCTTGGGAGCTCCGCGTGCTCCCATTTCGTCGGTCACGTATTCACCCGCGATAACTCCGACCAGAAAACTGGTGACAAAAGCCAACAGGAATCCGCGGAGCACCGTGATCAGCGTACTGCGAAACAGTACAAAGTTGCCTTGGGTAATCGAAAGCCCTGCACCCAGCAGCGGTGTCATCAGCGGAGCGACCAGCATAGCGCCAATGACGACTGCGGCAGAATTCTGAATCAGCCCGCCGGCAGCGATCATCGTCGACATGAAGATCAACGCGATAAAGTCAAAGTCCCATCGCGAGCTACGCTGGATCCTTTCGACCAAGTCGATGCGTTGATCTCTCGGTAGCTGCGGAACGTAACTTTGCAACAACTCGTTGACGCGACGGCCCATCAGACTCCGCAGCGGCAATGCTGATTGAACGATGGCAATTGCTGGACCTGGATTGGAATTCACCAGCTTTCCGGCGATACCCTGCGAACTAAATCGCTGTACCAAGCCGGCGCGTTTCATGCCGAGGATAATCAGGTCGGGGGATTCATCTAGCGTCGCACGGATACCTTCGACTACGTCACTGCTGAGGACGACTCGTTTCGCAACCTGGCTTTGGTCGACACCCAAAGCACGATCTATCGTCCGCGTCAGAATGCGATCTGCAGCTGCGGTCGAAGTTTCATCAAACGCAGGCTCGACGTGTAGGGCGACCAGCTTTGCGTCCGATGCACGCGCGATATCGTTCGCCATCCGCAGGCACGAGGCACTGTGAGGACCTTCCCCAACGGGAGTGACAATGCAATGGCAGTCTCCCGTTTCATCCGCGCCAGCGGTCAGCAGCACGATTTCACAAGCGACGTTTCGCAGCAGATGATTGATCAACGCCGCTTCGCCTGAGCTACTGGATAGTTGCGGTTCTTGTGGCACGATAAGACATCGCACCGCTTGGCCGTCAATTTCTTCCTGCAGATCTTCCTTCACGCGGCTGGAAGAAATCGCGATCACTTCCATCGGCAGCTGGGTTGGATTCTCTGCCAGCTCCGTGGTTGTCGCTCCGTTTTCCGGATGCTTGGATTCTTGGTCGTCACAAACAAATCGGAAACCGTGCGCCGCTAGACGTTGGCAAGCCTCCTGCAATTCATCGGGAGGCGTATCGCCGTCGCGCGTGCTGGTGCGTTTGCTCGGCGACTTTTTGCTGGGACGCCTATGAAGCCAGAACAGAATGAGACCCGTCTTGCGCCCTTGGGCAATGCGGGCTGCCCAGTGCACAGAACGAACATCCTTCTGACCAGAGAGAACGATAGCGACAGGCATGAGATTGTTATGTAGGAGCCTAAGATCGTTGTGCGAACGTTGGTGGCTACAAATCGTAACCGGTTCGACGAATCGGGAATAGAGAAACTCGTGGCCAAACAGGTTCGCACTTTAAGCGATGCGCGGTTCGGCTAGGTCTGAACTAAGCAGAAGCATGGCAATGAATCTATTTGTCTTCACTGTTCAGTATGGCTTCGTCGACCCATTGCGGAATCGCAAAGCCCGCGCGACGGAGGGCGTCTGCGTACTCCTGTGGAGCATTCAGGTTCATCAGTGTTTCCAGTCCAGGATCAATCGTCTCGAGTTGTTGTGTCGGAATACGCTTCGTGCGCACCATGTCAAACAACGCGCGAGGCCGCCGCTCGCCGTCGGCTACGAGTTTTTGCACGGTGTCAGTCAAAGACAACCGGTAGGCGGCGGAAAGCGGGTGTGCGTATTTTTCATCGACGGGCAATACAATGTCATAGTGTTCGATTGCATGATTTGTATCTTGGACAGCCAATTCTTCGCCAGGGCTCTCCGCATTCCCGTCGGCTAACACAGGTTCTTCGCCGGCACGAAACAGTTCTTGTACAAATTTGGGTTCTAGGAATGGAACGTCGCAGCTCGTTACATAGGCAAGGCCACTAGCGAGCGGACACGTATTTGTCGAATCCTCTTGCTGATTGATGGCGAGCTCATGAAGCGTACGAAGCCCGATACCTAAGCCAGCGAGGGGACCGGCAAAGCGAAGGTCATCCCTTGCGATGGTTACGGGACAACGAACCACTGCTCCGAAGTCTGGGATCTGTTGTTCTGCGGCGGCAACGACGACGATGTGTCGCACTACGGTCGACAGCAATCGGGTTACCCTTTGGAGCATTGACTCGTTGCCGAAAGGGAGATCGGCTTTTGAACGT
Source organism: uncultured Pirellulaceae bacterium (assembly GCA_964418725.1). GTDB lineage: Bacteria > Planctomycetota > Planctomycetia > Pirellulales > Pirellulaceae > CAYNJG01. Next base: position 1,172 of record CAYQMZ010000179.1, on the reverse strand, counting down.
CCCATGCGACTGCTTCTGCCGCCACAAAGAATGATCCCACAGTGTTGCGGGTTGCGGACAACAGAACGAGCGTCCGTTGAGGCGTCGTCATCGTTGGTTGGTATGTTCACAACTGTTGCGCTTTCTTCGCCTGATCCGTCACTTATCCGCTGTCGAGTCACCTGATTTCATCGGCTCGAGGTTCGCAAGGTCGCGATGTCTGCCTATACTCGACGAATCCCAAAACCATTGAAACGTTGTGCAATGACGCTTGAAATCGAACAAACGACCGCCACATCCATTCCTTTGGAACTCGAGAGTATCACTCCAGACGCTGTGCGCGAACTGGATATCGCCGCCGTCGAGCAATTAGAGATTTTTGAGGGGAACAACCAGGCGAAGTTGGGAGACTTCTTCCGAGTATCCGGTGATCCGTCCGACGAAGAGATTCGTTTCGTTGGCGATGTTTCGGGAGTTCACTGGATCGGCACCAAAATGTCGCGCGGTCGAATCACGATCGAAGGCAGTGTTGGGCGACATCTAGGCAGTGAAATGAAGGGTGGGCACATCGACGTGATGGGCGATGCGTCGGATTGGGTGGGTGCCGAAATGAAAGACGGCACCATTCACATTCGCGGTCGTGCTGGGCACCTGGTCGGCGCTGCCTACCGCGGTAGTGCCGTCGGTATGCGGGGCGGCACAATCATCGTCGATGGCGACGCTGGCAATGAGGTCGGGCATACGATGCGGCGTGGCATGATTGCAATCGGCGGTTCCGTTGGCGATTTAGTGGGCTTCAACATGCTGGCCGGCACAGTGCTTGTCGGGGCAGGGCAGGGAATCCGGCATGGTGCCGGCATGCATCGGGGGACTCTGGTATTTCTGTCTGAGGAAAAGCCTGAGATTTTGCCGACGTTCACGCACGCAGGCAAACAGCAACCACTTGTCATGACCATGCTGAATCGCGAATTGACGAAGCTCGGTTACGGTCCGGCCGGTCTGCTTCTTAATGAGTTCGATTTATATCACGGCGACCACATCGAAGGCGGTCGTGGTGAAATCTTGGTACGTGCACTAGAAGCCTAAAATGGTCTTGTTTCCGTTTGGGTTCGGCGTTTTTGTCTGACGTTGGCTTTATGGTGGACGACGTTCCGGACCACTGGCCAACCTTGCCTCACTACGCACGCACGTCG
>CAYQMZ010000178.1:5825-11457 GCA_964418725.1 uncultured Pirellulaceae bacterium | reverse complement strand
GTTCGAGAGATCACGGACATACATTCGCTTACTATCGAGCGTGGCGAATTCTTGACCATTGGCGTGCTCAAGAAATCCCACGATCTGACCTTCATGTTCGTCGAGTGCAATCGGGGCTGAGCCGGGATCCTCCAGCCGCCAGAGCAGACCGAATGGAGCAGCATAGGCAGACGTTACAACGAAGCTCCCGTCCTGGCTAACGTCCAAGAACGCGATCTCGTTCTTGTTCTCCTCCGGAATCGCTATCTCATTCTCGTTCGCATGTGCAAGTGTTCGCAGGCGTTTCGGGGAAGCTGTTGTGCAGTCCCAAACGGTGGCGTTTCCGTTAGCCTCAACGAAAGCAAGCACGTCGCCATCTTCCGACAGATCGATACGTCCTTCGATCTCGCTGATTGGTTCGGTTGGAAATGTCATTGATGACTTGGGGGAATCAAGATCCCATCGCTGCACGTTCTGACCGACCGTTACCAACCAACGTTTGTCGCGACTTAGCAGCATGAAGTAGACGTCGCTGTTGCACAATTCAACTGATGTCGAGGTCGGCGAAGCTAGGTCTCTCAGCTGAACGCGACCGTTGCCCAACACCACCAGCCATCGCTGTGACATCAGTAATTGCGAAACCGGTCGGTCATCAAAAGTCAGTGGCTGTGCTCTTGGCAGCGCATGTGATGCGTTCAGCAGTGCCTCGTGTGCGAAGGCTGCCGCCGCTTCGTGATGCTCGCTTTGCTGGGTTGCTGCTATCGCGAGTAGCATGCTCAGCCCCGGTCGATCCCGGGCCAGTGCTCGAGATTCGCTGGCCAGACGAATGACCTTGGCCCGCTGAAGTTGAAACTCGGCCTGATCGCGTTGGCGTGCGATCATAGTGTTGCTGATTCCGAATAGTGCCGCGAAGAACGCGAGGGCCAACAAGCTTGTCAGCGTGACTCTTGGGTTGCGGCCAATCCACTTGGAAACGATCTGGGTTACTGTCGGTCGTTTCGCCAGGATGGGCCGGTTGTCGAGAAAGCGTGTTAGGTCTTCGCTTAATGCTTGGGCCGATTCGTATCGTTCGTCCCGATCTTTGGACATCGCTTTCTGGACGATCGTCACCAGCTCCATAGGAATCGACGGATCAATTCGGCGGAGTGGTTTGGGTTCCTCAAAGGCAACTTGTTTTAGTAGTTCGTGGCGGTCACTGCTTGGGAACGCTGGCTGAAGAGCCAGCAGTTCGTAGAGCGTAGCTCCCAGTGAGTAGATGTCTGCTCGGTGGTCGACGGCAACTCGCTTGGCCAGCGTCTGCTCAGGTGCCATGTAGCGTAGCGTGCCCAGCAAGTCACCGGTCATTGTTACGCCGGCATCAGCTTCCACTTGTGCGAGTCCGAAATCCGTCACGTACAGCCGGGATTTGCCATCCAGTAAAAGGTTGGCTGGCTTGATGTCGCGATGCACGATACCTCGACCGTGGGCGTGTTCCAACGCATCGGCAGCTTGAACCGCCAGCGTCACGATCCCGCGAAAGTACTCTCGACGTGTTCGGCTCGGAATCGTCGAGCTGTTGTTTTCCAGGATCGTTTCATTATTGGGCGAACTGGATCCCGGAGGACTGTCAAAGTCGTCAGTGGCCGAGACCGAGAAATTGCCTCCGTTGGCAATCGAATTGGCAATATCGCTATGCGCGCCATTCGGTGTTGGTTCTCCGTCGTGCATGCTGCGCAGTGCTCGAATGACTTCTGCAAGGCTACTTCCTCGAATCAGTTGCATCGCAAAGTAATGCGTGCCTCGCTCTTCACCCACCGAATAAACGGAGACAATATTGGGATGATCCAAGCTGGCAACAGCGCGCACTTCGCTTTGAAAACGAAGGATTTTGGGAGTATCCAGCAGCCCAGCAAGCGGCAATACCTTGAGTGCGACATGCCGCCGCATCGATATTTGTTCGGCGTGGTAGACGATACCCATACCACCGCGACCAATTTGTCTTAGGATCCGGAAGTCTCCCAGCGTGCGCTCTTCCTCTTGCCGTTTGCCGTCGGTCGGCTGCGATGCACGCATCGCTGGAATGACGGTTCTTAGTACGTCGGCGATGCTAGGGAAGCGTTTGACGAAATCGTTCAGCTTAGGATCTAGGCCTGCTTCGACAGCTTGGAAGTACTCCTCGACTGCGCGACCGATCAATTGATCTTCGTCGGCTGAAGAGCTGGTCGAAGAATGTGGCGAGTCCATGGTTACTCCGATGGGAATTCGAGTTCAACACCATGCTTAACTAGCAGTAGGTGCAGTCGCCTCAGGGCGCGTCCGTAGCGTTGCCGACAGGTGTTTGCGTCCAGCTGAAGGACATCTGCCACCTCTTTGTTGGACAGCCCTTCGACATGCCGCATGGAGAGAACTTCACGATCCCGCGCGCTAAGCTCTTCGATCAATTCGAGCACCCGCTGTCGGGTTTCCTCCAGCCGCACAAACTTGCTTGGCGAACTCGCGACCAATCCCTGGGCGATGGCAAGTCCAGACACGTCCGACAGGCTTCTTTCGCGTTTGACGCTGCGTTTTTGGGCTCGGATGTGACGTCGCTGGTGATCGATCAGTTGTTCGATCGCCTCTTGCCGAATCCAAATTCGAAACGACGTTGGGCGTTTTTTCGCGAATTCAATGATTCGATTCGCGATAACCAGCTGAGCTTCTTGGACGATGTCGGAAGCATCTACTCGTGGCGCTAGATCAGCCGGGATGCGAGATTGAATGACTCGCTTGAGGTATGGCCGATGCATGGCCAGCAGCCGCTCAATCGCACTGGGATTCCCTTCGGTAATTCGCTGCATCAGTGCCGATGTTTGTTCTGAGTCGGTCGATAGTCCCACGTTACGCTCCTTGCCTACATAGAGTCCCGCAAGATTTTTTCGATGCGCGACAGGCTCTGCGCATTTCGATTGCCAGATATTTCCATGTCAAAGCTCTATGCGAGCAGAGCTTAATCGAGAACGCGGGACTGAATAAATAAAAGTGGGAAGATTTCCTGTCGCGCTTTCGGGGGGCTCACGGGATTGGACCTGAACGGACGAATGGCTGTTTAGTTGGAGTCGCCAGTGAATGCACCAACATGCTTTACCGATTTTTACACCATGAATCACAATTGGAAATTACCATGATTTTTTCTTGCCGTTCTGTCGTCCTCCTTACGTTTTTTGCATCTCTAGCCTTAGCCCAGGATCTGGATCCGCGGTTGTGTTCTGTGCAAGGTGATCCCGTTGCCGAAGCTCCGTTCAATCTTGTCGATGCGTACTGCATTCCGTCGTCGGTCGCGTTGGGAAGTGTGGGCGAAGCCGCCAACGTTGCCGGCATGGGGACGTTCCCAACGAATGCGGATGGCCAGCTAGACGTTTTTATTCTTTGGGAGCCCGGTCAAATTGATAACGCTGAAGGCGAGAGCTTTCAGTACAGTTCGTCGCTCAGTTGGGGCAGCTCACAGACGGACGCCGTGTACAAAGAGTGGGTTGGGAATTTCTTGCCTGAAGAACCTTACGCTTTCTTGATCACGGATTCATCGAACCCGGAACTCTCTCCTGCCGAGTTGAACGTGGCCGCATCAGAGGCCAGCGTCACGGATCGAGTCTTTGATGACGCAGCGTTTCCTCCTGTTCCGTTGGGGCGCTATCACATCCAGGTGAAGGGATTGGAGCCGTTCGAGGATGTTGTGTTTACGAAAAACGCATCCGGAGGCCATGTGTCGTCGGCCGTCCCAGAGCCATCGAGTGGTTTGCTAGTACTCGTAGGAGTGCTTGGGCTGATGTCTTCGCGAGCTCGACGAAGAGCGAAGTAGTTAGCCCTTGGCTGACATGTAAGAGTTCGGTGCGTTTCGGCGTCGCTCGGGACACATCAGAGCGAGACGCACATCCGAAACCAACGTGGTGGCCGCAATCACCGCGATTGGCGATTTCTCCCAGAAATCGCAAAGAGGGCGGCAAATGCCGCCCTCTGTCTAATTCTCGATCAAGTGGAAGCCGCCTCGCCTGTACCGAACCAATCAACTACTGATAAACGATTGATTGGCTGGTTGGCCCCGGCTTCCCGCCGCTGGACTACTTAATCTTTGTAGCGTTTCCAGCTTGGCCGAATGCAACCATACGCGACTTGCACAGTTCTTTCATCGCCGCGCGAGCTGGCTTCAGGTAGTCACGTGGGTCAAACTTGCCAGGACTTTCCTGCAGTGCTTTACGTACTGCACCGGTCATGGCCATACGGTTGTCCGTGTCGACGTTGATCTTGCGGACGCCCGATTTGATACCGCGCTGGATTTCTTCGACAGGCACACCGTACGTTTGCCGCATCTCGCCGCCGTATTGGTTGATGATGTCCTGTAGGTCTTGTGGTACGGACGAGCTACCGTGCATAACCAAGTGCGTGTTAGGCAACCGTTTGTGGATCTCTTCAATACGATCCATTGCCAACACATCACCGTCAGGCTTACGTGTGAACTTGTAAGCACCGTGGCTGGTACCGATTGCAACAGCCAACGCGTCGACATTCGTTTCTTCGACGAACCGAGCTGCTTCTTCTGGATCGGTGAGCAGTTGATCCATGGACAGCTTGCCTTCTGCACCGTGTCCGTCTTCGGCTTCGCCTTCCCCACTTTCCAATGAACCGAGGCAACCCAACTCGCCTTCGACCGAAACGTTCAAGGGGTGCGCCATCTCGACTACTGCTTTGGTGACTCTGACGTTGTAATCAAAGTCAGCAGGAGTTTTTCCGTCTTCTTCCAGCGAACCATCCATCATCACAGACGTGAATCGGTTATCGATGGCACTCTTGCAGGTTTCAACGCTGTTGCCGTGGTCCTGGTGCATCACGATAGGAATGTGAGGGTACAGTTCCTCGGCAGCCATCATCAGGTGACGCAGATAAGCGTCTTGCGAATACGATCGAGCGCCTCGTGACGCCTGGACGATTACCGGCGATTCCGTCTCGTCGGCCGCTTCCATGATGGCCTGAATTTGCTCCATGTTGTTGACGTTGAAGGCCGCCACTCCGTAATCATTTTCGGCAGCATGATCGAGTAGTTTGCGAAGTGGGATCAGAGCCATTGAATGGTTCTCCTTGTCGACATATCAGATCGAGGTGTGTGTCCAAGGCACGCTGCACATACGGCGGCATCGGGTCACTGGGAACCCCGAATTATCGGCATTCTTGCCCATAAGTGAAGTGGGGGAGATCTGGCGACGAAAACGGCCAGACCTCCCCCTTTGAGGCAAAAACGACGCAAGTGCGCCCAGTGGCTTGCTTTGCGGGCAGGCTCTACGCGGCGCGACGAACGCCCGACTGATTCACTTTTTGCACTTCTTCCAAAATCAAACGCTGAAATTCTGGTGCGCTCGCACTGTTGATCGCCAGCAGGCTCTTGCCGGATTGAGCTTCACCGGTCATGTCACGCACGACCACGGAGCTGACCCCAGATAGGATTTCAGGCAGGGTTCGACTCAGGCCAACGTCGGAGATGCGTTCCAGCGGAATACTTCGAACCTTGTAGCCGATGAACCCCGAGGAAAGGATCACGCGACGGTTGGTCAGCCAGTAGCGAAACTTGTCCCGCGAAATGACTGCGGCAATCCAGACGATTGGAGTTGCAATGATCCCCACGATCGAAAGGCAGGCAGTGATCAGT
>CAYQMZ010000178.1:0-5815 GCA_964418725.1 uncultured Pirellulaceae bacterium | reverse complement strand
CGTCGCAAAAATCAACTCTTCTCCATCCATCAGCTGAATACCAAATCGTGCATCAATCAAATTGTCGGACATCGACTCTCCTGCAAACGCATCGGCGAACAGCCAATGCGTAATTGAAGTAACGACCGATCTCGCTCTGCTTACGCAGTACTGAACGGCGAAATCACTGGGAGTCTATTCGTAGCGGAGATGGTCGAATTGCCGAATTTCGAACGGAATCGAACTGAACCATCTGTCCAGTTCGATCAGTGATACGCTTGGCGCGATTAGAACGATTCGGGCTGCGTGGGCGGGTTACTCATTGCCCGACTGAAAGATTCCACTGATGGATTCATCGTGGTGGATGCGCTTGATGGCCTCGCCCAACAGTGGAGCGACCGTCAATTGGGTGATCTTATCTAAGTGCTTTTCCGCGGCCAGTGGGATGGAGTCGGTGACCACCAAGCCTTCGATCGGTGCGTCCTGCAGGCGTTGGACCGCATTTCCAGAGAGAACGCCGTGTGTGGCGGCAACAAAGATCTTTTTCGCGCCGGCACGGTGCACCATTTCAGCTGCGCCGCATATGGAACCAGCAGTGCTAATCATGTCGTCGAACATCAGTGCGACGCGTCCTTCGACCGGACCACCGATGATGTTGGCCTGCTGCGTTTCCGACGCGCTGCGACGGCGTTTGTCGACGATCGCCAGTGTTCCGCCAAGGCGTTTTGAGTGCCCCAGCGCACGTTTGATACTGCCTTCGTCGGGGCTAACCACCACAAGGCCTTCCGGGTCGATGTCCATGTCGAGGAAGTACTGGTTTAAAACGGGGGCTGCGTAAAGGTGATCGACAGGCACATCAAAGAAGCCTTGAATCTGTGCCGCATGCAAATCCATCGTGAGCGCACGATCGGCACCCGCACGTGTGATGATATTGGCAACCAGCTTGGCTGTGATCGGAACGCGGCCTTCGTCTTTTCGATCTTGTCTAGCGTATCCGTAGTACGGCAACACGGCCGTAATTCTACCGGCGCTGGCTCGTTTGCAGCTGTCGATCATGATCAACAGCTCCATCAGATTCTTGTTCACTGGCGGGCATGTGGGTTGAATGAGAAAGACATCTCGTCCACGCACATCGTCGCTGATTTTGCATGAAATCTCGCCGTCCGGAAAATCCGCCAGAGAGACGCCGCCGAGTGGGAGGTGCAAGAACTCGCAAATCTTCACCGCAAGGTCAGGATTCGCTCGACCGCTTAGAATCTTTAGTTCGCGGGAGGAGTTCATGTTCTGCCTTCATTGGGATCGCTGGAGCCTACGACAAGCCTAGCTCTGGGCTGCCGTCCGACATCTTAGGGTGGCCAATCCAGTGTGGAATTGGCTCACGCGCGGTTTATTCTGGCAGATAACTTCGATTCGTCTACTTGGCCATCCCAAGTTTCCGCATCTCTTCTTCGACAATGGCCAACTGTGCCATGTTGTTTACGCTTAGAGACTCGCAGGGCTTCAAAACCGGCAACGCCCGCACATTCTTGTTTTCGTCTCGAAGAATGCCAGGACAGTCCGTGATGTAGTACTCCTTCTGCTGGTTGTCATTGGTCAGCTGGTCCAGCGTGCTTCGGAGCGCTTCGGCATCGAAGACGTAAGTGCTCATGTTCACTTCCGTAATCTGTCGCTGCTCTGGGGTAGCGTCCTTTTCTTCTACGATGCCAATGAATTCGCCCTGATCGTCGCGAACGATACGACCCAGTCCGTGGGGATCATCCGACTGAAGCGAACCAAGAATGCAGGCCGGTTTATCGTCGGCGTACATCTGCAGCAGAGCCTTTACGGAATCCATCTGGATCATTGGCGAGTCGCCGGTAACCACAAGCACTGCGCCTTCATGAGCATCAATGTGCTCGCGGCACATCATGACGGCGTGACCAGTACCCAGCTGTTCCGTTTGGTCGGCAAACGCGATGTTCGACCGCCCTTTCAAGGCTTCGCGGACGTCGTCAGCACGGTAACCTACGACCACGACGGTCTTAGCGATCCCAGCTGTCTCTAGGGTGTCGAGGACATACTCGATCATCGGCCGGCCACACGCGGGCACGAGAACTTTTGGCAAGTCGGACTCCATGCGAGTTCCCTTACCGGCGGCCATGACGATTGCTAACGTGCTCATAGGTCCTCTCCACCCGATAAACTAATCGGATCAGTGTGTTTGTGCTTGAAGTATAGAATCGGTCAGTCGAGCTCTTCACCCGATTTTTTTTGATTTGGGACGAGTCGTGCCGATTTCCTGCAATCGTTCGACCGATTACAGACGCGGCGTCTTGGGAAAGAGTTGAGCAGACGAGAGGCGTCCAGAGGGGTGAGCTTCGATCGAGTCTGACTAGCTTCACCTGGCCTGCGATCAGCGAATCGTCTTGATGCGGCGATCGATCTTCTTAGCGGCCGCCATTTCTTTGCCGGCCTCTGCATCCTTGCCTTCGCACTTGTAGACGAAGGCACGTACAGCACGCACAACGGCTTCGCTGATCGTACCCTGTGAGGCAACTTCAAGATCAGCATGGGCTTCGTCGAATCGCTCAAGCCGAGCCAAACACTTGGCTCGTTCAATTCTGGCGTTGGTGTAGATGTCCGCGGGCAGTCCGCCACCTGGCGTTAACGCCAAGTCCAATGCCGCCACGGCAGACTCGTATTCCTTGGTTTCGATCTGAGCCATCGCCTCATCGTAAGAAGCCTGCGCGGAGGCCGCTGTTTCCGGAGCGATAGTCTTCGAAGGGCCACAACCCAAGAGAGCTGGGATGCAAATCAGAACGGCCATCCAAGCCACGGCTTGCGCAATACGAACTCGACGGGAACGGGAGGTCTTCATTCCTGAAATGCTTCGTCTCTTGTGACAACTGCTTGAGCTAAGGTCGGGAACCGTTACTGTGCCAGGTTCACGGCTTCTTCGCCATTTCGTGAACCAATGGCACGCCAAACAACTAGATCGATGCCATCCGAAATTGATTCCACGTGAGCGTCACCGAACGTAACGTTGACGATTCCATTGTGGGAGCTTCTCGCGGAAACGATCGCGTGCTCACCCGGCGTATCTGGAATCGAACTGTAAGTGCCACAATCCCAGCCGGACCAGTTAGGCGGCGCCACGTGGTTGTACATCGTGGAAGAGTAGGCTGCGAATGGCCAGCCGTTCGAAAAATCTGCCCCGGGTAACCAGCGTCCCGTCGAAGTGAAGTTGTAGGGTGACAACGACGGCTGCATCGAACCACAAACCTTCATCATCGTGTCGCGTGGGACAGGGGCATCGGTCCGGCTAGACATCGTGACGATATCGCTCTTGGTGGGCTCGTAGAGTTCCGGATTGACGCCACTGCCTTTGTCTCGTTCGGCGAAGAAGGCAGTCTTCGACAAGCCGTCGATGTACTTGCCTGTCTTCAGTCCGCGTTCGCCGATCGTGAACGCTCCGTTTCCTTTGACTGAGAAACCGTCTGGGCTGAACGATTCCATGTCTGTTTGTTTGCTGGACGAGTGAGCCCCAGCGTAAGGCGTCGAGCCGCCGAAGTTATAGCGGTAGTTATTCTCAGAGATGATTCGAACAGAGTTGCCATCACTTGGGCAGAGGAACATGTCCTCCGCATTGGCATAGGCTTGATAGTTGATGTTGTACGGCTGACCATTTCGAGTCATTCGCAAGACTTGAGGTCGATCAAAGTCGATGTTCCCATAGATCGCGTTGTTCTCCATGTATGGCAGGATCCAAACATGAACAGACTTGAAACCAGTCGTCTCCGTACCGATAGGAGAGTTTTGGTTCACCGCGTTGTAGTTGGTGTATGACTCCTTCTGAATACCGTTCTTCGCCCAGTCGGGTGACAATCGACCAGCGGGGAAATAGCCTGCCGCACTTTCGTAGTTTGCAGCTGCGATTCCAAGTTGCCGCATCTTGTTAATGCACTGGGTCCTTCGTGCAGCCTCACGTGCGGCTTGAACCGCGGGCAGAAGCAACGAGACCAACATCGCGATAATGGCAATCACGACGAGCAATTCAACAAGGGTGAATCCAGAGTGTTGTGACCTGACGGAATCCCGCCGCTCGTATTTGGCCAGCATCTAAGTTCCTACGGAATGAAGGTGTTTTGCCCACGCTATCCTAGGACGGCGGTCACGAATGGACAACGGGTTTCGTCTCCAGTGACTGCCAGTCATTTCGTAGCGTGAATTAGAACACCTCAACCGGGATTTGAGGTCTAACGTTTTCTCAAAAATCTGTTTCTTTTGGCTCGGCGCCTTTGGATGCTCGGACTCATAAGGACACCTGTTATTGCTAAGAAAACAAACACTGCACCAGTCGGTTCAGGAACGGTAGCCAGAATGTTGTCCTGTCCAAAATTGCTGGATAGTGCCAGGAAGTCAGCAAAATTCACGGCGCCATCGCAATCATGGTCGCCCAGTCCGTAATGCGCATCGGTGTCCCCGAAACTACTAGATAGGACGAGGAAATCGGCGAACTCAACCCTTCCATTCAAGTCGACGTCACCCGGGATAAGTCCAAGCTGGGCATGAATCGGTTTGCCGCTGGTCGTCGTAGTTGCGACGTCGATACCCGCCTTCATCAATGCTTCACAAATCAGCGGAGCGTCTGTAACGTTGACCTCACCGTCGTCGTTGACGTCTAAGTCGAATGGGTCGGTGGGCGGCGCTTCGATGTCTCCGAACGTGCCAGGTGTTCCCAGGTCACCACCTTCGTGGTCAATCAACGTTGACGAAAACACCAACTCGGGAGAACGAGAAAGGCCATCCTCGCCGGTGCTAACCGACCAATTCCTGGGCTCGCTCAAATCACCTTCGACGTCGATCAGGTTGATCGATTGACCGTCGCCCTCAATGGGCCAGCCATCGACCCCGTAGGTGAGGCTCGCGATTGCTTGAGAGTATGTGCGTTCGCCGTCCGCCGAGTTATCTAGATTGTAATCGTCGATGCTGCTCCAAAGGCCGATGGTGTCTTCGCCGTTGTTTAGCGCAGACCATGCACTAACTGGGATGAAGTTGATGTCATCGCCCCAGGCCGCCTGCATCTGTTCAAGCGAGGTGGAGTCTCGAAACAGCACAGCCACTCCACCATCGGCTACACTCCCCGAGCTAACGTTGGCCTCCGGCAATGGACCGCTGGCTTTGTCATCCAAAACGTAGGGCGTCGTGCTGAAGTCGATGGTTGAACCGGTCCCATTGAGCACTTCGATGAATTCCCATTCGGCCGGCTCGGCGGACGCGGGATTGTAGAGAACTTCTGTGACCACCAAACCGTCCGCTTCTCCCACGGCATCGATAACACCGGGGCTCGCTAGATCGTTTTCGCTGTTTAGTGGAGAAGTTTGAAGGAACGTTTGCTGACTCTCGACGACGTTCGGCAGTTCGTTCGTAGTCACGAACCAATTGGAACCGTTTTGATAATCACCGGTTCCATTCCAAGCGATGGATGCCTCGCTGGCCGAAGGGAAGCCTTCTGCGGCGTAGTCAATCCAGGCGACGGCCGAGGCAAAGCTGGAAACCTCCAGTTGCTCGTCTTCATCAGAGTTCGTTAGATCAGCCGAATAGTCGTCGAACGTACTCCAAAGCCCGAACGTATCGCCACCATTGTTGAGTGATTCAAAGTCGCTGACGCCGATCAGCGTGACGGAAGAATTCAGTGACCATGCGGACCTGAATCGGTTCTCGTCATTGCCAAGGCTTCCTCCGTTGTAGATCACGGCCACTCCGCCGGCGGGGATTTCGGTAACGGCGGCGTTGCCACCGGACGCAATGTTGAGAATGTTCGGTTCTGTGTGAGCGTTATTGCTGATGCTGAAAT
>CAYQMZ010000177.1:2534-11478 GCA_964418725.1 uncultured Pirellulaceae bacterium | reverse complement strand
CACTTGCTGCTAGATTGGGACGAGGTGGCGCGTGATCTGACATCCAATCAGTTGGCTGAGCGACTTCGGACGGGTGAACCACCAATCGCGACCGGTCGGGTCTATGGAACGGGCACCAACGGCTTGTTGATTTCGGCAATCAATTTGCAACCAGGCGAAGCCGCCATCGTGGGGCAACGACTACAAGAGTGCTTTGCTTGCTAGTCACCGTTTGCATCAATATCAGGTTGGCGGTCGCGATCTGGCGGTACACTGCTTTCGACGCCCGAACTTTGGCTGTTTAGCTCCGCCAGTTTTTGACCTAACGATTCCAAGCGGTTCGCGAAGCGTTGATCGACAACAGACCGCCACCAACGCGTATTAGCAAGTCGCCTTTCTAAAGCAGCGATCTCGTTTCCAAGAAGTGATTCTTCCGAGGGTATTTCTTGGCGACCGCCAAACGCAAATACAAAACCACGACCGCGCAGATAGTGAATGCAAAGGTTCAGCACCCAGCCCGCGATTGAAAACCAGGTTAAAACAGGCCAAAAGATGTAACGCATCAGGCGATCAAAGTCTCCACCGTAGGCGTTATCCCAAATCGCGAACAAACAAAACGCAATTGCGAAAACGAATGCGATCACCGGAGTCGCGATCGACACGCGACGCATCGGAAATCTGCCCACAAGCGCGAAGTAGATCAACCCGATTGCACAGGGACTAAGCACACCGATGCACAAGAAGGTAAAGAAATTCCCAGCTTGATTTCGAAATACGTACGACACAATGAGTTTGCTAATAACAAAGACGACCGCCCAGAAAGTCGTCCAAACCATGGCATCGGAGATCGAAAACTGCTTCGCCTGATTCGTATCCGACCAATCCGCCGGCAGCTCCTTGACGTGAAAGATCCTCCAACCGAGGGCTCGACGCATCCCGTAGATTGGAGCGACGGCAATCAAGGCCGTGAAGACAACGATCAGATTCATCCGACCGCCCTCGCCCCGCATCGCCTCTCCGGTCAACACCGTTCCTATGAAGCTAACCGTCGCAACGAGAATCAGGTACTTGAAGAACCGCTGCAAGCAAAACTCGCGATATAGACACGTCCACGTTGCGGACATCACCAGCCCCAGGCAACATATCGTCGTGAAAAGCTGGACACGAAATTCGCCATAATATCTTGGCAAACTCAGTGCCGTGATGCAGAACAACGCGCCCCAGATCACAAAGATACGTCGAAGTGACCGAAACTCGAGCGAGTCGAACATCCGCACTAGCTCGTCCCAGAGGCGTAACGACCACGCCGACTTGTTGTCGTTGGAGTCAATCGTGCTCATGGTTCCATGTTCCTGGTTGCGAGAGAACACCAGTTTAGACGTATTGTCTTTCTTTATGCAAATCCGTTCCTTATTGCCCTACACTGATCGCACAACGCAGAGACTGCGTACGCGCACAGAAAAGGCGGCGTCTACCTCGACGCCGCCACTCGCCTCTTCAGATTAGCCGACCAGCAGCTAACCTTTGTTGTTCACCACGATCTTTTTGACCTTCAGCTTTTCGCTCTTAGGTAAAGTGACCGTCAGCACACCGTTGCTGTACTCCGCGGTGATCTGGTCGTCGGCGATCGGTGCTGGGATATTCACAACGCGTCGGAACTTGCCATAGCGGCGCTCAACCCGATGGAATGTCTTACCCGATTCCTCGGACTCTTGAACTCGCTCACCCGAGACAATCAGCTTTCCATCATTCAGTTCCACTGAAACGTCATCTGCGCTTACGCCTGGTAAGTCCAGTGCCAGTTCGTACGCCGTCTCGGTCTCGGCCAAGTTAGCAGCAGGCGCGAAATGTCGCGTCTGTTGCGTGCGTTCTTCGGGGTCAAAAATGTTTTGGACTAAGCTGTCGACTTCGCGAGCCAAGTCTTCAAGTGGAGCAAGGTTTCCGTTACGAAAAGGCATAAATGTGCGTGACATAATTTGATCTCCTCACACGAGTGTGTGTTTGAAATTCTCTTCTCTGTTCCAGTTAGTAATTCGTTGCAAGCAACCAATTCTTTGCAAAGTGGTCCCGGGAAATCAGTGTTCACAACTGCCACGCGGTTAAGGCAAACAGGATGCCAAAACGCAAAAACGCCTGTTTTTCCCGTGTTTTACCAATCAAAGAATGCCTTCGCAAAATCACGAATTGCGAACTTGGCAGAATTACGTCTGCCGCTTTGGCAGTTTTCGACGTGATGTTCTGTGCACTAACAAATTGACTGTCGCGTTTTGTGAGCTAGTGGCCAACGCCGCGCACAAGCGAGCAGAAGGTTCGCTAGCGAGACAGATTTTCTATCGCGTTTTCGTTGACCAAATCAGCAACTGGCGAACTGACTCGAACGCCGATTTATTGCTTGGCGTAGAAGTGGATTTGGGGCACTAGTCGCGGCGGAAGTTAGCTACAACAAGCTTCAAGCCAGCGTGCTAAAACTCAAGAGGTTCGCCGCGATAACTCTTGTCAAGTAATTCGATCGGGTGAATGATCAGCAGTTTTTCATCCTGCGATCGCGCTTCGCGAGCAATCTGCAGTAGACACCCGGCATTGGCAGTGGCCACTACACGAGCCCCCGTCGTCGTGATGTTGGACATCTTGCGTGCCGCGAGTTGCCCCGCCATTTCAGGTTCCGTGAGGTTGTAGGTTCCCGCGGCACCACAGCACAAATCGGACTCAGCGAGCTCAACAAGCTCTAACCCAGGAATGGCCGCAAGCAAGTTTCGCGGTGCCGCCTTAACCTTCTGAGCATGGGCAAGATGACAGGCGTCGTGGTATGTCGCTTTCACGCGAATCTCACCTGTAGGTTGAACGAGACCTAGCTCGTCCAAGAATTCGTTTACGTCTTTCACCTTAGCTGCGAACTTTTCGCGAGCCGCTGTATTCTCATCATTCCAGTGATGACCGTAGTCTTTCAGCATCGAACCGCATCCAGCAACATTCAGGATGATCGCATCCACATCATCCAAATCAAATGCCGCTAGGTTTCGGTCCGCGTACTGTCTCGCGGGATCGCTGCAGCCGGCGTGATAGTGGATAGCACCGCAACAAGCCTGCTGCTGAGGCACAATCACATCGCAGCCATTCTCTTGCAGTACGCGAGCCGTAGCCCAATTCGTAGGCCGGAATACCGCGTCACCTACACAGCCAGTAAACAATGCAACACGAGCGCGTTTCTCACCCTTCGCCGGCAAGAAATTCGGCAACTCGGGCTCTTCCTTTCCCATCGGTGGCAGCATCTTCGCCAACTGTTGGAGTCGAGGCGGCAGCAAGTTGAACAAACCAATGGATTCGGCAAATCGGTCCAAGCCCAGCCGCTGCGCCCATCGGGCCGGAGCCAGCGCAGCCCGCATCCGTTTGGGCTCGGGGAATAACCAGAACAGCACCCAACGGTGAAACCAGTCGTTCGACTTGGCATTGTCACTTCGCTCTTCCATCCCCACGCGGAACGGCTCGATCAGTCGGCCGTATTCAACTCCCGACGGGCACGCCGTCTCGCAACCTCGACAGTCCAAACACAACTCTAGGTGTCGCGTCACCTCGTTCGATAATTCGATTCGTCCATCAGTAACGGCCCGCATCAGATAGATGCGACCACGTGGACTGTCATTTTCGTTCCCCGTTTGAAGATACGTGGGGCAGTACGACGTGCACAAACCGCAATGGACACAATCGAGAAACTTGTCGTACTCGATTTCAGATCCGAGAGGTGCTACGGGAAGGTCTGACATGAGGCATCTCAGTAGTGACGCGACGACTGAACGTCTTGCTAATAGACAAATCGGCCGGGGTTCAAAATGTTGTTCGGATCGAAGGCCTGCTTCACGCGTTGCATAATGTCAAACGGAACATCGGCGGCTCCCCAAACGTTGTGGTGCGTCATTTCAGCGCCACTGGGATTCGACAAGATCGTTGCGGTACCCTTTGAAGCAGCGGCAATCGCCTTCATGGGTGAAGTACTCCCCGGGTAGTCGGCAAACTTCGCAATCACGATGCCGTTACCCGCATGTGCTTGGACGGCCACCTTTGGCTCAATACGGCGAAGCTGTTCGACCGTTCGCGTGACGGCACTTGGCAGCACGGTTAGCTTCACGACCATCGCGGCCTCTTCGTCAGACGAAAACTCCGTCAGATGACGATAGAGTTCGTCGGCAGCTTGCGGATCCGTGACCTTCGTGGACTCCAGCCCAACTTCTTTCCATTCGGACGCGAGTTGTTCCGTCATCCAATCCACCTGCGTCACCGAACCTTCGAAACCAACGACGATGGCTTGCGTTTCGAGACCGGTCACCCTCGGAACGTTCTGCCAACAATCGCCAGAGATTAGTTCAATCAAGTTCGGTGTGGTTGCAGATTCAACCAGTCGGGCCAAGACCTGTTCGGCGTGCACTGCATCGCGAGGTTGACAGATCATCCACGCCCCAGCTGGCGGAAGAGGCTTCAATTTGAGTGTCACCTCGGTGATAATGCCCAGAGTTCCCATCGATCCCGTCAGCAATTTGCAGAAGTCATACCCGGCGACGTTTTTCACGACGCGTCCGCCGGCAGCAAAGGCTTCGCCCAGGCCGTTTACTGCTCGAATTCCAATCACATAGTCACGCATCGTCCCGTGACCGTAACGGCGCGGTCCGCTGTGATTCGTGGCAATCACGCCGCCCAACGTCGCCCGATCACTGGCGGCACAATCAACCGGCAACTGCTGTGACTCTGCAGCCAACGCCTCGCGAAGTTCATTCATCGTGATGCCCGCACCGACGGTAATTGTCATGTCACGTGCCGGATAGTCGACGATCGAGTTCAAGCCCGTCGTTGCCAGTCCAATACCGTCCGTTTTTGCCGGTAGCCCCTGATTTAGGCTGGTCCTCCCACCCCATGGATAGATCGCGGTACCAGAGTCAGAACAGGATCGCACGATCTCCGCCACTTCCGTTTCGTTGGCGGGAGTCAACGTTTCCGTGATCGGTAGTTCAGCAGTTTTCGTAGACATGGATGTGTTGGCAGGTCGATGGTGTGAGTCGCCAATAAACTTACAGGGCCGCTCGGCGTCCTGGATGCTTTTGTTCCATTCCGCACGCACCAGCCACGGGCAACAATTTATCTGGGCTAAGCCTGTTGTCTGGATTGAAGGCATCACGAAGTCGCGACATTGCGGCCAAGTCGTTCTCGGAGAACATTTTGTTCATGAAGCTAATTTTCTCGATACCGATTCCATGTTCGCCTGTGACGCTTCCGCCGCAATCTAGACACTCCTGCAGTATGTCATGGCTCGCATCCAAGACGCGCGCACATTGTGCTTCGTCGCGTTCATCAAACAACAGGATCGGATGCAGGTTACCGTCGCCAGCGTGGAACACATTCACAATGCGAATGTCGTGCTGGTTGCCGATTTCTGTGATGCGTTTCAACATGTGGGGCAGCTTCGTGCGAGGAACAACTCCATCCTGCGTGCAATAGCTGGGACTCAGGCGACCAATCGCGCCGAATGCTTGCTTACGGCACTTCCAAAGCTTCTGACGTTCTTTGTCATCCGCTGCATGACGGACTTCGCGAGCCCCGCTGTCCATGCAGAGTTTCGCAATCTGGTCTCGCTGCTCGTCCAACCCGGCTTCGAGCCCGTCCACCTCAATCAACAGGATCGCCTGCGCATCCAACGGGAACCCAAACTGGAAGGCTTCTTCTAACGCGACCAGAATTCCCTGATCCATCATCTCCAGCGCCGCGGGCACGATTCCAGCGCCAATGATTTGGCTGATCGCATTGGTGGCATCGTCACACGATTCAAAGATCCCTAGCATCGTGCGATAGCCTTGAGGATCGCGAGTGATGCGCACCCAGATCTTGGTTACGATCGCCAACGTTCCCTCGCTGCCAACGATCGTGCCCACCAGATCCAGCCCCGGCGTGTCTTCGACCGGGCCACCAAATTGAACAACACGACCATCAGCCATCACCGCTTCAACACCCAGCACGTGATTGACGGTCACGCCGTACTTCAAGGTATGAGGGCCACCTGAGTTTGTCGCCACATTGCCGCCGATCGTGCACGCACCTTGGCTAGACGGGTCCGGGGCATAGTGAAATCCGGTCCCACGCAACGCCTGCGTCAGCCAGACATTTACGACACCGGGCTGAACCACAGCGTAACGATCGCGAAGATTGATATCCAAGATCTCCTTCATCTTGGTCATCACAATCATCACTCCGCCGCCGACAGGCAACGATCCGCCTGCCAGGCTGGTACCTGCCCCTCGAGGCAAGAACGGTATTGAAAGCGAATTACAGAGCTCTACGATCTGGACAACGTGCTCTGTGTGCTCGGGAAAAACAACGACGTCTGGAGAGGTCTTTTCCATGACGAAACCGTCACACTCGTAGACCAGCAAATCAGACTTCGCCGACAAGACATTCTTTGTCCCAACGATCTGCCCCAGTGATTCGACCAGATCGGTAACGTTAGAAGCATGCATGAGGGATCGTTCACAACGGCAGCAAAAATGTCTGGGAACGCTGGCGGTCGACGAGCACCAATCGGCCAACCGAGGCAGCGGCGTGACCTTCAAAAGGTCAGGCGTGACAGCAGTTTTTACTGTATCTGGCTCAAAAAAGCGAAGCCGTCAGGAACATTTTCCCGACGGCTTGGCGAACGATGTCAGTTTTAGAAAGGTCTTGCCTACTTCTGCTTGCCAGCAATCTGGCTCAGTTGATCCAACGCCTTTTTCACGTCCGGATCATTCGTGGAACTTGGCAACGACTTCACCATCTCAGGTAACGACTGCAATTGCAGTGGTCGTGCGTCCACGAGCTGAGGGACTCCGCCAGCTCTTCGGTCGTAGGGGTTCGCACCGTCGGTCGCACGTCGTCGATAGCCGTCCGTGCTTCGACGTCCGTATCGAGCTGCTTCTCGCCAAGGTGCCAACACGTAAACCAAGCTTAGGCCTAACGTGAGTCCACCCAGCGTGCTCGCCAAGACAACCAGCGTGCGTCCCGGTCCGGCCGGCCGCGTACCAGTCGTTGGCTCATCAATTCGAGTGATCAAGCTGGAAACATCCGAGGCTTGAACACGCCCCTTCGCTTCCGACAGCGAATCATTGAGTTGCTTGAATTGCTCCTGATGCTGCTTGACCTTCGCGGTCAGGTTCACATACGAAGCTCGTTGGCCAGCAAGCGAAGACATTGTGCCTTCGACGCCACCAAGCTTCCTTTTGAGAGCCTTCACCAGGTTGTTGCTGACCTTCACATCTCCAGCAACGGCCCGCACCGAATTTCGAGCTTCGCGGACAAGAGCCACGATCAGGTTCTTTTCCTTCTGCTCCGCCACTTTGATTTGGGGATGTGTATCCGTCAGACTTCCGCGGAGTTTCGCAGTCTCAACGCGAGCAGAAACCAAATCATCTTTGAGCCGTTTTAGCGATGGACGTGCCTCAAGCAACTGGCCCGGTGCAGAGAGAATCGTGCCGGGGTTCTTCCCAACCTTTCGCAACAAGTGAAACAATTGTGCTTGCTTGCTACGAAGTCGCTCCGCTTTTCGCAGTTCATCACGCAACTTCGAAACATGGTTCCCCATCGCGCTGTCGCCACCAACGGACTCGGCCAATGTACGCATCGCCGCCAAATCGGGCCCTAGCTTCTTTTCAAAAGCCGAAAGCTCTTTGGTGCTCTCGTTCAAAGCCTGTTCCGCAAGTTCCCTTTTCTGCGAGAGCTCTGCGACCAAGCTGGTGGCATGATCACTTCGCAGTTGCATCATCCGATCTTGCAGAGCGTCGTAAACAGCCCTGTTCAGCGCAACGGCACGATCCTTGGGACGCGACTTAACGGTCAGATAGAGAACCTCGCTACTCCCAAGTTCCGTTCCCTTCGGTGCTGCGATGGAAATGTCGTCGATGAACGACTCGACGTCTTTTTCTGTCGGAAAGTCGCTTTTCCCAGCCTTCGCGGGGCCGACTTCGATCAAGGCAGCCTTGGCGACCGCTGGATTCTTCGCAATCTGCAGAATGGTTTCCAAAGATCGCTTCAACAGCTCGTTACTTTCGAATCGTCCAAGCGGCTGAGGTACACCGAATCCCATTTCTCCAACAGCTTCGTCACGTACCGAGAGCGCCTGTGTGGCTTCCCACGTATTCTTCTTGGTGAGCGCATAAAACACGCCGACGGCAGAGAAAATTACCGTTGGCGCAATCCAAAACAGCCAGTTGTTGATGAGCGTTTCTTGGACTTTGCCAAGGTTCAGTAGTCTCTGATTACTAGTTCTTCGTTCGTAGGCACTCGACATCGATTCGGCTCCAACCTGCATTACACGCCCTATTTGACGCGCTACATACAAGGTTAGGACGTGTTTTAGACCAACAACTTCCCATGGAATTCGAGCTGCGGAATGACGTTTTTGGCCCGACTTGATTTCAACGACCGTACCGATTGAACCGGTTGCGCGCGAATCGATTGCTCCCCAGAATGCTGGGAGAGAATCTGAGTGATCGCTAAAACCCGAACAACCCGAAGGTGCACACTCGCAAGCGCAAGTTGTTAGTTGGCAGAGCGCACGGCTGGCACGGAACCCGCGTCCTGCAAAATTCCGGTTGAAGCACCGGAACGCTTGCTCTCGGGAACAATGTCGAGCTGCCTGGCTATCAAACGCAACTTGGTCGCCGTCGCACGCAAGGCATCTGCATGGGCATACTGACGCAGACCTTCAAGATCGTTCGCGAGAGTGCTCAGACTACGACTTTCCTTGCGTAGTGAAGCAACCATCTCGAGAGCGGACATTCGTTGTGTCCTGGGCGACTTGCTGCTTTGAGAACTCGCAGGACCCAAGCTGCTGTCAGGGGAAACCGGGACCGCAGGCAACCCTAAATGAGCTCGTACGCTGGAGTCGAATCCATTTGATGGATCGCCTTTCACATCATTCAGCGAGGCGCCCGCCAAAACACTTCCGCCCAGC
>CAYQMZ010000177.1:0-2524 GCA_964418725.1 uncultured Pirellulaceae bacterium | reverse complement strand
ATTCCAATCCCCAGTTTGGTTTGCAATGGTCCTGGAGCTGGAGTCTGTGCGTTTGTCTTATCCAGTCCGTCACCCGAGATGTGCGAGCAGATTAGAGATACACCGCAGAACGCCAGCACAACAATTATTCGACGCTTGACCATCCCACCATCCTTGTTTGATTCGGCTCGCCTCGGCACACGTCGCCGATCAGCGGAAGTGGCAACTAGAGTCTGAGCTCGCACGAAGGCTCGTAACGTATTGCCCTCGACGGCACCACGATCCGCCTAAAGGCGGTACCACGAACTAACCCTAGACTGCCTCAACAACCCGTCATTATAGAAACGAGCCAACTCGGCCACCAACACGGATCAGATGGTCTTTCGCGGTAATGCCAGCAAACCCAGACGCCAGCCTGGCCATTGAGGGAAGGAATGAACCAGGGCTGGCGTCGAGGGTATGGGGGACTATTCGTCTAATTGATTTCTTGGCGCGCAACGTCGCAACATTGGGAAGACTACGAGTACGAAGAGCAGCCAATTGCAACCGGGTTCAGGTACGCTGGCAGTAGCTCCGACCGTTTGGCCGAAGTTGGAAGACAAGATCAGGAAGTCTGAAAACGCCACGTCTCCGCTGCAGTCAATGTCCCCTGCTGTGTGATCAGCGACAGCCTGACCGAAGTTTGCCGAGAGCACCAAAAAGTCGGCGAAAGCAACGTCGCCGCTGCTGTCGATGTCTCCCATGGTATTGGGGTCACAGCCCAACGAATCGCCAATGACACGCAGGTTGTCGATTCCCACGCGTTCGGCTCCTTCGTTCGTGAAAACTTCGATTCGCAGGTCAAGAGACTCGGCTGACGGCAAATCAAATGTGAACGTTTGGAACTCCGCTCCTAAAACGGTTCCATCAGCGGATTGCAGAAAGCCTGGGAATTCCGTCTCAAATTCTTCCAACGCAACGAACTCTGCTAGGACGTCCAACTCTTCACTGGATCCGTCACCGGTCAGAATCTTGATAAAGTCAAAGTTCTCGGGAGCCACAAAGGCATCTTCGTAGGGGCCGAATTCATCCTCCGGATTGCCACCAGCAGCGAGATCCACCAATAGCTTTGGATTTTCGACGGAGCTTGTATTGATACCGCCCAGCGTTTGCCAGACTCGCGGTTCACCCGCTTCCGGTGCATTGTTCCAGGTCGAGTGGCCACCGCGAAGATAACCGTCGCCTTCAAAGTTCGTGAAGTCGTCGGGAGTTTCGACGACAGAACCAGGAAGCGTCGCCACCACCTTGGCGTCCGGGGCAATCCGACCTCGAGTGACTCGCGTAAACCGCTGCCGCGCCGCGTCATCTTCGACGGCTCGCACGATTCCTTCCGGAAACCCTGCCGCCAATGGATGGCTGCTGTCAACGATTTGCAAGTCGAAGGTTCCGTTCGTGTTTTCTCCTCGTTCGCTACCAAACCCTAAAGGGGCTGCCGCGTGAAAGAAGCCTGAGATCAAGGGAACCTCAGTTGTTTTGAACTCAGGTGCCATACCACCAACAGCACTGCCGTTGTCGTGGGAGGCCATGAAGATCAGATCATCTGAATCAAGCGGTGGCTCACTGGCATTCGTCACGGTGACGTCGTGCCCTTGATCGATCAAGCGTTCCACCAACGTGATGTCGAGGTTGTTCACTTCAAAATCAGAGTCGTCATCAATCACAAAGTTAATCGAGAGCGGCGTCGCCCCATCCGTATCAGACGCCCAATTGATTGTTGCGTCGAACAACGCGAACCCATCTTCGGTCAAATCGATGGTTGGCGTGTTGTCGCCTAGGTCATTGTCGGCAAAGAAAGTGGCTCGTCGCGCAGGAACCGGCGTGCCGTCAAAGTACTCATCACCCGGCTCGAGGTAGACAATTACGCTATCGCCGGGCAGCTGGTTCGGTACAGTCGTCCAGAGGTTGTTGGGTTGCGAAACCTCATAGTAGTCTCGCAACAACTCGTATCGAGTCCCGTTGCCGGGCGTATTGAATCCCTCTGAGTAAATAGTCGTCTGCCCATTCGCCAAACCGATTAGGAATGCTCCGATGAACATGGAGCCTGTAAGAACTCGCAAAGATGCGTGGAACGGTGGCAACTTGAATACGTTAAATCTATTCATGAACCTCTCTCCTTGAGAATGACTGCACGGTTCGATTTTTAACGAATGCAATCATGCTGCTCCATGAAATAATCCGATAAGTTCTTTTGCTAAACAAAAATGGATCGCAAGTGGGGACAAGACGCCCTCATCAATCGAATGTTGCCCGCGATGTCGACATCCGTTGCGGCTAACCTCTTTGACTTTGCTCGATATCCCGGCAGTCACGGCCCCCACTCGTTTAGAGCGCATTTCATCAGCGGTCGCATCGAATCGCTTCTCTTCACGCTGCCGAGAAGGGCGGATACAATTAAGGCATGGCAATTTGCCACCCGCCTCTCACTGCCCTCCCAAACAAAATGACGACGCAGCATTCGCCATTAAGTGCGTTTCTTTTTTCGTCGACTCGTTTCATCTGCCAACTG
>CAYQMZ010000176.1:4655-11512 GCA_964418725.1 uncultured Pirellulaceae bacterium | reverse complement strand
CTAAACGGGGAGTTCGGTGGTATGTAGTCCTTCGCGTTACAGTACTGGCCTGAGACGGCCAGCGTCACGGCGGCAACCGACAAAAGGCGGCGCGCAAAATCGGCGTGCATCTTGATCTCCAAGACAAAGCAGAAAAGTGTGGGTCAATGAGTGCGTTGGGGACAACGCTGTGTGCAAGCGAGTGCCTGCTCCGCCTATAGAACTAAGGACATCATCGTCGAGCGGATTGCGAATCTTGGAAACGATTTTCGAGCATTACAACGGTCGACCCAATCTGCACATCTTGTCAATAAACAGGTTGAGAATGCTTGGAATCTGTGCGTAGAATGCATCGGTCTGCAGCAGAAATCCGCGATGCATTGCTGTCGCGTCAGTGTTGCTGTGGCGTTTTGATTTCTGGTTTTGTCGTAGTGGCGCGGATGTGATTTCGGAAGGGCAGATGACAGATCCAATCGACGCACTTCCGAGAGAACGTGATAGCAAAAAACAGTTCACGATTCGCGCGACGCTGATAGCAACTTCATGTCTATGCGTCTATCTCGCACTTGCAAAGCAATACGGCTTTGGGAGAGCCGTGGTTTGCTCTGTTGCGTTGTTGCAGGCAGTGGCGTCTGTCCTGTTTTTCGCAACAAGCTATTGGAGTTGGCGCGACGAACAGGTGCGCAATGCCTGGGCGGCGTTCATCTTAGGTCTCATGGTGCTTGCAGGCTCGGTGCTGTTCGGTTCGATCGTGTTTCAGTCACCGTCTAGGCCTGCTAGTGCATTCGAAGGCTTCGATCTCTCGGGGGATGCAAGCACGCTCGAAACCGAAAATGAATCGGTACGCTAATCGACTCCCACGGGAGGCTTTGCGGCAACGAGACGTTGGACGTCGGACATGATCGCTCCGCTGCATGAACGCATGGCTTTAGCTTGCGGTGATAGCGGCTACTCGTTGCTCACTGCTATGCGAGAATATCGCGGATCAGATGAGTAGGCTCGACGCCCGTTAATCGCTGCTCCAGTCCCTGGAACGGGTACGTGAACTTGCGATCGTCAATTCCCATGCAGTGCAAGAGGGTGGCGTTCAAGTCATTTAAGTGGACGGGCTTATCCGTCACGTTGTAGCTGAAGTCGTCGGTTTCGCCGTAGCTCAGCCCTCGGCGAATTCCGCCGCCCGCCATCCACATACAGAAGTTTCGCGGATGGTGGTCGCGTCCGTAGTTCTCGTGGCTGAGGGTGCCTTGGGAGTAGACGGTGCGACCGAATTCTCCACCGAAGACGACCAAGGTATCCTCCAGCATGCCCCGTTGCTTCAGGTCCGTGAGCAGTGCGGCAGTTGGCTGATCAACGTCCATGCATTGTCCCTTGATCAGTTTGGGAAGATTGCCGTGCTGATCCCAACCGCGATGGAGCACCTGCACGACTCGAACACCTCGTTCGACAAGACGCCTCGCCAGGATTGCGCTGGAGGCATACGTGCCTGGTTTGGTGACATTGGGCCCGTACATATCCAGCGTTGCCTGACTTTCGGAGCTCAAGTCCGTCAGCTCGGGAACACTGGTTTGCATGCGGAACGCCATCTCGTACTGAGCGATCCGCGTTAGCGTCTCTGGATCGCCGATGCGTTCATAGTTTTGCTGGTTCAGCTTACTCAATGCGTCCAGCATCACGCGGCGATCGGATCCATCGATTCCAGGTGGATTCTTCACGTATAAGACAGGATCACCAACACCACGTAACGCGACTCCGTCGTATTTGCTGGGCAGGAACCCGCTGCTCCACATCCGTGTGAACAGGGCCTGGGCCTGACTCTCTTTTGGGAACGTCGGTGTGAAGACAACGAACGCCGGCAGGTTGTCGCTCTCACTGCCAAGTCCATAACTGATCCATGAACCGAGGCTGGGCTTGCCGGGGACTTCGCTGCCGGTCATACAGAACGTGCAGGCCGGATCGTGGTTGATCGCTTCGGTGGTTACCGTTTTGATCATCGTGATTTCGTCAGCGATTTGCTGCATGTATGGGACGAGTTCACTCATCCAGATGCCGCCGCGACCACATTGTTTGAAATGGAATTTGCTGGGGGCAACTGGAAAACGCTTTTGCCCACTGGTCATCGTCGTGATTCGCTGGCCGTTGCGTACCGAGTCGGGAAGTTCCTTGTTGAAGTACTCCTTAAGGCCCGGCTTGTAGTCGAAAAGATCAAGTTGAGAAGGCGCCCCGTTCATGTGCAGGTAAATCAAACGCTTTGCTTTGGGCGCAAAGTGCGGGAATCCCGGCAATGGCGGATGGACTGGTGCAGAGTTGCTGGGGGCTGCCGATGCATTGGCGGCAGGGATGTTGCCAAGCAGGCTTGCGAGGGCCATGCCGCCGACTTTCAATCCTGCACCAGCGAAGAACTGACGACGGTTTTGATTTTGATAGTATTCGAATGCTGGATTCATCAGTTTTTACTCACAACTTCGTCTAGATTCAAAATCAGATTGGCGATCATCGTATAGCTCGCGAGTTTCTCAGGAGCGATCGTCTCGTTGGGTTTGCTTTGACCGTAGGAGACTAGTTCTCGAGCGGCTTTGGGGTTTGCTTCAAAACGCTTTTGATGAGCCTCTAACGTTTGTTGGACAACCGACAGTTCTTCGGAATCTGGCCAGCGGGCTGTGAGGGATCGCCAAGCCCAGCGGATACGGTCGCGCGACGTACTGCCGCCCTCTTGGATGATGCGTTCCGCGAATGCTCGGGCCGCTTCGACATGTTGGATGTCGTTCATTAACTGCAGGGCTTGCATCGGGGTGTTGCTGCGTCCGCGTCGCGAGCAAACTTGCTCTCGATTGGGAGCATCAAATGTGGACATGAATGGTGGCGGCGCCGTTCGCTTCAGGAACGTATAAAGGCTGCGGCGATATAGCTGGTCGCCTTTGCCTTGCTTGTAGTTGCGCGTGTTGCTGCCTCCGAATCCGACCGGTTCCCAGATGTTGGGCGGTTGGTAGGGATTGACGCCTTTGCCACCAACTTTCGGCACTAGCAGCCCACTAACGAAAAGCGCTTGGTCACGAATGACTTCTGCATCGAGACGAATTCTTGGCCCTCGAGCGTACAGGCGATTGCCGGGATCCCTTTGTGTCAGTTCAGAAGATGCTTTCGAGCTCTGACGATAGGCATGGCTGGTGACAATACGTCGGACAAGTCGCCTCATGTCCCAACCGTCATCCATGAATTGAACGGCCAGCCAATCGAGTAGCTCAGGATGAGTGGGTAGCTGGCCTTGAGTACCGAAGTCTTCGGCGGTTTCCACAAGTCCCACGCCGAAGAATTGTTGCCAGAATCGATTCACGGTCACCCTGGCAGTCAGAGGATGTTGTCGAGACAATAGCCAATTCGCGAGGTCGAGGCGGTTGTAGTCGCCTTCGGGCTTGTCGTCGAGCGAAGGCAGGAACGCCGGAACGTTCCGAGTGACTTTTTCGCCAGGTTTATCGTACGCCCCGCGAAGCATCACAAAGCTCTCGCGAGGCTTTTTGAGATCTGCCATGACGAAGGTCAGGGGAATGCTCTTTTCGAGCTCGTCTCGCTTCTTGACGAAGTCCTGCTTCGCTTTCTTCAACGGTTCTAGCTTGCTCGTTAGCACCGTCGAAATATGTCGCAACCAAGCTCGCTGTACCTTCAATCGTTCTTCATCGGTCCAATCCGCAGCCGATCGATCCTTGATCGACTTTTGGATTTCGCCGGGCAGGCCTTTGGCCCTTTCTTTTTCGTCGAGTTGTGTCCAGTGAGCAAATGATTGCTTTGGATCGTCCAACGCGTCTTCGTCGGATGGTTCGGCGTAATCATGCTCATTCACGGCTGCGACGATTTGCTGTTCGGCGTGATCAATCTGCTTGGTGAGGTGTGCTTTTTCTTTTTCTTGGTCTTCCGTTGGTAGTTTCAGAATCGGCGGCGTGTCGATTCTATTGCCGTCCATCGCCGGATCGGCCGCACTGTGGAAGAACGCGTAGAGTGAGTAGAACTCTTTCGCCGAAAGTGGATCAAACTTGTGGTCGTGGCAGACGGCACATCCCGCGGTCAGGCCCATCCAGACTTCGGCCGTTGCTGATGTTCGTTCAACCGCGTAGCGAAAGATCCATTCCTTTTGAATGCTTCCGCCTTCACCAGTTGTCACGTTGCATCGATTGAAACCCGAGGCAACTAATTGCTCGCGAGTTGGTTCGGGGAGGAGATCGCCGGCCAACTGCCATCGGGTGAATTCGTCAAACGGAAGATTCTCATGCATCGCTTGCACGACCCAGTCTCGGTAGGGCCACATGGAACGTTCGTTGTCCAAGTGCAATCCGTGAGTGTCGGCATAGCGGGCTAGATCAAGCCACGGGCGAGCCATGTGTTCGCCATACGTGATGCGATTTTGAAGGTCATCGACCAGTCGCTCGTATGCGTTTTCGGACTTGTCTTCGAGAAAGCGTTCGACTTCCGCCTGCGTGGGAGGCAAGCCCGTCAAGTCGAGCGTAACGCGACGGATGATAGTTTGCTTGTCGGCGAGTGGTGCTGGCTGCAACTCTTCCGCTTGCAGTCGTCGCTGGATAAAGGCGTCGATGGGATTCTGCGGCTGGGCTGGCGTTACCCCGTCCCGGTCGAACAACTGTGGAACAGGTGGCTTCTCTGGTGCAACGAATGCCCAGTGCCCTTCGTATTCTGCTCCTTGGACTATCCATTGGCGAAGAATGTGTTTTTCGTCATCGGAAAGCGGAGCATGACCGTCGGCCGGAGGCATGACTTCGTCTGGGTCCGTCGAGACAATACGATTCCATACTTCGCTGGCATCCGGCTTTCCGGGAACGATCGCCGCATAGTCTCCTCGGTCTGCGGTTGCGTCCTCAAATACGTCCAGTCGCAGATCCGCCTCACGATTGTTTTCGTCAAAGCCGTGGCAGGCAAAGCAGTGCTTCGACAAAATCGGTCGGACGTCTTGGTTGTAATGGACCGTGTTCGCTTCGTCCGCTGCCGTCGCCAGTTGGGAGGTCTGTGATGCCACCAGTAAGACGACGCTAAGTGCGATGGCTCGCCAAATAGGGCTGGTCATAGTAGACGCCGGCGAGAAGCAGTCGTGATGCATTGCGGGACTACGCATTTCGAGAAGGGGGACGCTAGTAGGATGGATTGTTGGTCCAATTCGCTGGCCGACATGGTTGGGCCAAAGTTGCCCTGTCAGTAAGGGCCGAGGAGTTGGTACTCGGTAGGATCCTCGATTTTAACCTGTTTGTGGTTTCCGCCCGTCCGTTGTTCGTGTGCCGCCGACAAAATATCATGTCCGCTGAGCAAACAATTGACTTCCACATGCCGATACACCGTCTATTCGGTGCGTTAGCGGAATGAACACGGAGCAGCACAATATGTCTGGAACAAGTCGCAGGAATTTCTTGAAGCAGTCCACAGCAGTTGGGGTGGCCACGACGGTCCCGTACTTCACGTGGACAAAGAAGGCATTTGCCAACGATGCGGCCAATGATCGACCGCGGATTGGCTGCATCGGTGTCGGTAGCATGGGAGCGGGGAGTAATCGTAACGATCCACGCGCTCAGGGGCGGCATGCAGGCGACGCTGGTCATCACGCTCGCTTTGGTGACATTCTTGCCGTGTGTGATGTCGACAGTCGACGAGTTGATCGCGCGAAGGAGCATCCGCAGATCGGAAAAGGAAAGGCGGATGGCTACAAGGACTATCGAAAGATCCTGGATCGCAACGACATCGACGTCGTGAGCATCGTGACGACGGATCATTGGCACGTGAAAATTGCCATCGAAGCGTTGGAAGCTGGCAAGCACGTGTTCTGCCAAAAGCCGCTCACGTTAACGTTGGAAGAGAACAAGCTTATTCGCAACGCGTGTAGGAAGCATAAGGACAAGGTCTTTCTGGTTGGCACTCAGCAACGCAGCAGCAAAGACAAGTTTCTTCGCGCTGTGAACATGGTGCAGAAGGGCTTGCTGGGTGACATCAAGAAAGTGACCGTTGGCATCAATGGCGGTGTCGTTGGTGGTCCGTTCCCGACGGAGGCGCCTCCGGCCGAGTTGGATTGGGACATGTGGCTCGGGCAAGCACCGATGGTCGAGTACCGAGATCGACGTTGCCATTACGAGTTCCGTTGGTGGTACGAATACTCGGGTGGAAAGTTCACCGACTGGGGGGCTCATCACGTTGACATTGCGACGTGGGCATTGGGCCAAGACAAGGATGGCATGGGGCCAGTCGAAATCGACGGTCGCGACGCGAAGCATCCCGTTCCCTATGAAGACGGTTACGCAACGGTCGACGATAGCTACAACACGTCACACGATTTTGCGGTGAAATGTAAATTCGCGAACGACGTAGAAATGGTGATCGACAGTCGGAGCGACAACGGTGTCAAGTTTGAAGGTACCAAAGGACGGATCTTCGTGAGCCGTGGGAAGATCGCAGGCGTTCCGATCGAAGAGAATTGGGACGAAGGTCAGTTTGGTGACGAGGATCTGACTCGCCTATTCAAAGGGAAGGAAGCTGGCGACCACAAAGGCAACTTCTATCAGTGCATTCGCGAAGGTGGCCTGCCCGTATCGGATGTGTTCACACACGTTCAGGCAATGTCGACCTGCCATTTGGCGGCGATCGCAGGTCGTCTCGGACGGGTGATTAAGTGGGATCCTGCCACCGAGCAAATCGTTGGCGATGATTTGGCTGCTTCTTTCATGGCGAGAACGCCGCGAAAAGGTTATGAAATCCTGGATGTAATGCAGACTGCTTAAACACATTCGTCCGTGAATTGTTGCACATTCGGTCGTCCTGTGAATTTCTCACTAGGCGGCCGTTTTCTTTTGCGCAACTCACATCCAGTGCGACGTCCCGGTATTCACCAGCAC
>CAYQMZ010000176.1:0-4645 GCA_964418725.1 uncultured Pirellulaceae bacterium | reverse complement strand
CGATAAGATTGTGCGACCTTCTGCCGCCACACGCAATGCTTGAATCCATTCATCGAATCGCCGTTCCCAACCCTTTCTTCGAGGGCCGGAATAGTGTGTACCTGTTGAAGGGCGATCCGATCACGCTGATCGATACCGGTGTCGCTACCGACAAGGCGTTCGACGTCCTGGCTGATGGGTTGAAGGAACACGGGCTGGCTATCAGCGACGTGCAGCGTGTCCTGCTGACGCACAAGCATATCGATCACATCGGAAACGCTTGGCGAATCCAGCGCGAAAGTGGTGCTGAAGTGCTCATTCATGAGTTGGAGCAGAAGAGCCTGACGGACGTTGATCCGACTGGCAAGCGCTTTCGTGAGCTGGTGTTCGATCGTATGCGTACTTGGGGCGTTCCGGATGACGTCTTGCCTGACAGTTCCGGTCAAAAGATGCCGCTGTGGAAACTCGAACCGTGTGACGTTGCACCGCTACCGACGTCCCTGCCCATTGATTTTCAAAATGGGACATCGCAATTGGAGGTTCTTCATACACCGGGGCACTCGATGGGCTCCGTGTGTTTTCGCTTGGCGGACTGTCTGCTTTCCGGCGATCATATCCTCGAGAAGATATCGCCAAACATTGGTGGCGGTGATTTGCGCAGCCGTGGCATGCTCGGGCGATTTTTAAACTCGTTAGAGAGCGTCCGTAAGCTGGGCGATGTTCAGATTCTTCCCGGTCATGGAGAGCCGTTCAGAGGGCTCAGCGATCGTTGCGATCGATTGGCCAAACATCACGGAATTCGACTTCGGCAAGCAAAGAGTGCAGTGGAGTCTGGCAAGTCGAAGGTCTTCGATGTCGCCGTGGCGCTGTATGGAAAGCTCAAGGATTTCCACATCGTGCTTGGGTGTGCTGAGGCCAATGCTCACTTAGAGTACCTGTCCGACGAAGGGGCAATCCACGAAAGCGATGGGGGCTTTTACCCGTCGGACTGATGCGGTTCCTGCATGATGAGTCCGCGTAACTGCGAATTCGCCGCTGAGTTGGTAGTGAATTGAACGGGAGCGGTTGAAGACTCCCGTCCATTCACCTTCTATGTTACGGCCAGCGACGAATTGGTCAGCATTTTAGATCGCGACTATTGCTGGGCGATGCAGAACAGGTGATTCTCCCCGCGGATGAACAGCTCGTTATCGACGGGGGCCGGAGTTGCATCGACGCCTTCGCCCACGGAGTTCGTTGCAACGATCTCAAAGTCGTCGGCGTCCTTAACGACGACCGTCGTTCCACTGCGGCCAGTGAAGTAAACATGTCCGCCAGCAGCAACGGGAGACGCGTAGATGCGGCGAAGCCCCTGTAGTCGCTTGAGCTTGTAGTGTGGTGTGCCGGTCAACGCGTTAAAGCAGGAGATAGTCCCGTCCTTGCCTTTGTGGAAGTAGATGCGATTCTGCGACAGAACGGGAGACGCGATGTCCGGGGTGTCACGGTCAATACTCCACGCAACGCTGTCCGTGCCGCGGATGTCACCCTTGCTATCCAGTTTGAAAGCGCCGAGAAACGATCCGCGATAGCCGCTTCCAACCAGAACCAAGTCGCCTGTCGTGACGGCCGAAGCAACAGGTCGATCGGTCTGACCGCTGCATCGCCACAGCTCTTTGCCGGTCGCCAAGTCGTAACCACGTGCGTAGTTCTGTCCGTTCATCACAACTTGCTTCTTGCCGTTGTGTTCAACAACTAACGGCGTCGCCCAGCAGGTTGGCTCATCACGATCTGTTTTCCATATGGTTTTTCCCGTGTATTTGTTCAAGGCTGCCAAGTACGAAGGGCCTTCGTGATCCCAGGGCACGAGGATCATGTCATCGACGATGGTAGGCGAGCTGCCTTCGCCGAACGTGGCACGCGTTTTCATTTGGCCGAGGTTCGAACGAGACCACTTCAGCTCGCCATCCATCGTGTAGCAGTACAAGCCTCGAGAGCCAAAGTGAGCGTAGACGTGTTCGCCATCAGTACATGGAGAAGCAGAAGCGAATCCGTTGGTGCTGTGAGTTCCTTCGTGCGGTGTTGCTTGGGCGGCGATCATCTGCCAAAGCAATTTGCCGTTGCTCCGGTCAAAGCACAGCAGGCTGAATTGAAGTGTTGGGAGCTGCGCGTTTCCCTCGCGTGGCCCGCCGCGCCGTCCGCCAGGCCCACGCGGTCGACGTTCTCCGACGGGGCGGCCGGATTCACCTCGCTGCGGCCGTTGGGTGACAGGCAGAGCGATTTCACGTGTTGTCGTTGGGGTGCCAGCTTGTGGCTTTATTTCCACGGCTGTGACGACGAATACCTTGTCCTCCCAGATCACGGGCGATCCCGAGCTGCGTCCAGGAATCGCCGTCTTCCATTTAACGTTCTTTGTAGCCGACCATTCCGTGGGCGGTTTGGCGGTCAAGGAAACGCCGTTGCCACGATCTCCTCGCCAATGTGGCCAGTTCTCGGCGAGACAAGTTGACGCTGTCAAAATTAGCAAGACACCAATCGATGCGAGCGTAGAAGATCGGAGCATTGATTCACCTAAGGATTTGATGAAGAGAGCTGTTATGAGTCCGCATTGTAGCGTCTGCTTTTGGGCTTTGAGGTTGCGTGGTCCGGCAGGCGACGAAAGAAACTAGTGCTTTGTCAGGTCTTTGGATGTGGGTAGATTCGTAGGTCCGGTTCCTAGCGGACAAAGCAGGGGTTGGGCCGCACAGAGGCCGGTAGGAACCGGCCCTACTTTTGAGAACTAACGACTCAGCAGCACTAAGTGATGTGAGCGCCTTGTGTCTCAACGTACACCGCGTAGACGGATCGGCTGGCCGTCATGAATAGTCGGTTGCGTTTTTTGCCGCCGAAGCAGACGTTGCTGCAGATTTCAGGTAACACAATATGCCCGATCCTCGTTCCGTCGGGGGCAAAAATGTGTACACCGTCGTAGCCTTCGCCTGCCCAACCGGCGCTCGCCCAGACGTTCCCGTCAACGTCCATGCGAATTCCGTCTGCCAGGCCCTCCATGCCTTTCCAGACCATCGAGGCAAAGCTGCGTCCGTTTTCCAATGAACGACTGCCGACAACATCCCAAACCTTGATTTCTCGTTTGGCTTCTTTGTAATGCGAGGCGCCCGTGTCGGCGACGTACAGCTTTTGGTAGTCCGGCGAAAAACAAAGGCCGTTTGGTTTGTAGATTTCGTCCGTAACCATTTGGATCTTGCCACTCGGATCGATTCGGTAGACGGCTTCCTTGATTTCTAGCGGACCTTTGTTGCCCTCATAGTTCATCAGACTGCCGTATCCTGGATCGGTAAACCAGATTCCGCCGTCGGGGTGCACGACCGCGTCGTTCGGGGCATTGAATGGTTTTCCTTTGTAGTTGTCCGCCAGCACCGTGGTCTTGCCGTCGTACTCGTATCGGACAACGCGACGATTTCCGTGTTCGCAGGAAATCTGTCGACCTTTAAAGTCAAACGTGTTTCCGTTGCTGTTGCCGGAAGGACTGCGAAACTCCGTGACGCGTTTATCGTCTTCGATCCAACGCAATTGGACGTCGTTGGGAATGTCGCTCCAAAGCAGGTATTTGCCCACACCGTTCCAGGCGGGACCCTCGGCCCACAACATTTCTTTGCTGTGATAAATCCGTTGGATTGGTGCGTTGCCTAGCTTGTACTTTTCAAAGCGGTCATCCAGTACCACGACATCGGGTTCGGGGTAGCGAACTGGCGCCGCGTCGTCACCGTAGTCACGCGCGAATAGTCGAGACGTGGCGGCAAGGGCCGCACCGGTGCCGGCAAGAAACCTGCGTCGAGCGATGCCGGATCCACTGAGTTGTGATTTCTTGGTCGGGCTAGACATGTTTGTGCCTTTCGGTTCGTCTGTTTCGTTCGTTGTGAGTA
The DNA here is from genome assembly GCA_964418725.1 of uncultured Pirellulaceae bacterium. Lineage (GTDB taxonomy): Bacteria > Planctomycetota > Planctomycetia > Pirellulales > Pirellulaceae > CAYNJG01. The sequence continues at coordinate 767 of CAYQMZ010000176.1, read as the reverse complement.
ACCGCGACGGAGCGTTGCGCCGGCTTGCTGGCTCATACTATGCCGATAACGCTACGCGAAATCAAATCTGAGCGGCCGGTGCGGCACTTGCCGCCACGTCTCGACTATTCGCGCGTGACTATGGCGACGACGCGGCGCCAGTTCGCTACCCCGAACCCGACGTCGTGGTGCTGGATGACCGACGGATGTGGCGGCTGCTGCAAACGCCGACGTCACGAAACTTGCCGTGCCATAGATCACTCGTCGTTTTTCGCAGGCATGCGGCGAGTCTTCCCGGTGGGGACAGATGCATTGAAATCCATCTTCCGCGTCCCACGACGGAGTCTCCGGTTCGCATACTTCTTCTTCCGAGTACACCACGGGCAAACCGACATTGGATGAGGTATCAAAGCCTCGCCGCCCCAGCTCTTTTCGGATGACGCGAGCCAACGGATCGACTTTCGTTTCGCTTAGGTCGGCGACGCGGACTTGGGTGGGATCCCACCTGGCGCCGGCTCCCGTAACGCTGACGACGGGGATGGCTTTCTCCAAGCATGTTTGTAGTAAGTGAAGTTTGGCCGTCACGTTGTCGATCGCATCCACGACGAACGTTGGTCTAGGTGTGAGCAGCGCATCAGAGTTCGTCGGATCGTAGAACGCCTGGATCGGTTCAACGATGGCGTCCGGGTTGATGGCAGCCAACCGTGTTGCCAGCAGCTTTACTTTCGACTGCCCGACCGTCTGGGGGAACGCCTGGATCTGTCGATTTACATTGGTCACGCAAACAT
>CAYQMZ010000175.1:0-11556 GCA_964418725.1 uncultured Pirellulaceae bacterium | reverse complement strand
GCCGCTTTGACATAACTGCTTCACGTTCAGAGTATGCTCGGTGGCCAAACGGCCAACATATTGATCAATGTTGATAACCACGGTTTAATTGCCGAAGAGATTCCCTCCTTACTTCCCTCAATTCGTACTCGCGAGCAACGCTATGAAGACGACTCTTCTCACCGCATCAGTTGCCATACTTCTGATGTGCTGCGTATCATGCAGTCGGACACCTACCCCCGGCACAACTACCACAGTTTCAAACACGCCGGCTGAATCTGGTGATCCCGCCGCAACGAAATCTGCCGAGGTCGATTTGACAGTCTCCACGCGACAACATGACGGCCAAGTGCTTCGGCACGCGGTCTTTTTCTCTTTCAAAGACGCATCGACCGAAGCCGATGTACAGTCGGTTGTTGATTCGTTCCGAAGCCTACCGTCGAAGATCGATACCATCACGGACTTCCAGTCAGGCACCAATAACAGTCCCGAAGGTTTAGACGACGGATTCACGCATTGCTTTCTTTTGACCTTTACCGACAAAGCGGGTCTAGATGAGTACATCCCGCACCCAGCGCACAAGGGCGAGTTCGCAGATACGCTACGCCCACATATGAAGGACGTGTTCGTCTTTGACTATTGGGGCGAGCCGACGGAGAAGCTACAAAAGGAATTGAAGCACGCCGTATTCTTCAAGTTCAAAGACGAGTCATCCGCTGAAGAGGTACAAACCGTCGTTGATGCCTTTGCCGAACTGTCGTCGAAGATCAACACGATCAAGCAATTTGAATGGGGACTCAACAATAGCGGAGAAGGCAAAGACGACGGCTTCACGCATTGCTTCATGGTGACCTTCGATACGGAAGAAGGCCGCGACGAGTATCTTCCGCACCCCGATCACCAAGCGTTCGTTGAAATCCTCAAGCCGCACCTAGACAAGGTGCGAGTGCTGGACTTTTGGGGCGAACGCGTTCAATAGCGTTGCCAACGTTGCGGCGGTCGGCCCACGCCGGCTGCTGCATGGCACCGCGTCAATCACCAGGGGCACTTTTATCTGGCGCAGCCTCTGGCCAATGCACGAACACCGTTCGTGGTAGGGGTGTGAACCAAGCAGTGCGAATCCCCACCTGTTTCAGCGCATTGCCGACCCAACAGTTGCAAGTATGGAAAGCGTGATAGGAGCCGTTTGCCTCGTAAAAGTGGCTGCTACCTCGGTCTCGCCATGCGTCATGAATATCCTGCGGATCAACGGGGATCGGTGATACGTGGATACTCAAAGACGTTTCCTCCGACGCAGGGGCCAAGTCGCTCTCAGTATCCCCAGACTGAAACGAACGTGCGATGTACTTTGCCAACGTTCGATACTGCTCTTCAGATATCAACACGGACTTGCAACTGTCGGACTCGTGAGGATTCAACCACTCCACGTGCATCACCGATTTGCTGGGCAGCAACATCGCATTAGTGGCCTTGGAAACGGTCAGGTCACCCCAGGACGGCGTCTGCAGATAAAAGCCTCGGTCCCCCCATCCAAACGAAACGTACGTAGATCTACGACGGTTCTCTGGAACCGGAAACGAATCAGACCAATCCACGGCATCGTTTTTGATGGGCACCAAGATATCGGCATGCACATCGCTGGATCGGACGAAGATCTTTACAGAACCAGCGTCGGTGGCACTGGCCGCTCTAAAGTCGCGGTTCACAGGAATAAGGCCGATCAACGCGACCAGCAGGTATAACCAAATCGGTGCGGACAACTTGATCACGAACTTCGTCCAGCCCCAACATCGGCCCAAGAACGTTGGCTTGGGAGTCTCGGCGACGGATTGCTCAACGTCAACGGGCGTCTCTAAATCTTGATTCACGAAAGTCCCTTCGTGTTTGCTGGAGACCGGTAGACGCTGCAGTCCGATTTCGGGAAGTCAGTCAACGTATTTCCACTGGGCTGCTTCTTCGCCATCCAGCCGCAACGTTAAGCATTTCGCGCTGCCGCCAGCCTTCACAAATTCGCTTAAGGGCGTCTCGATGGGATCGTACCCCGCAGCCCGCAACTTCTCATGCAAATTTGGACAGCCCGCATTCGTCACGATAGTCTTTCCCACCACTACGGCGTTGGCAGCAAAATGTTTCGCTTCGCTTTCCTCAATCTCAATTAGTTGATCAACGGTTGCCCCGAGAACTCGCTGTCCATAGTCATCAAAGGCCCCAGGAAAGTACATCGCAACGCCTGGCGCCATAGGACAAAAACAGGTGTCGATGTGGTAGTAGTACGGATCAATCAGCTCTAGTGGCATCACTCGACAATCGAGGATCTCGCCCAGCAATTGCAATCCTCGAGCATCGCTGCGTTGCCGATAGCCAGCGACCAGGGTATCGCCGCAAAACAATGCATCGCCCGCGCCTTCGAAAAACGTGTCCTCGGGAACCAGCGTAACGTCGCGGCCATTTGCCTCAAACCATTTTTGAAACAGCGGCTCTTCGCCGCGCCGAGGTTCCGGTCGAAACCGAGAAAGAACGATACGGTTGTGATGCACCAGGCCAGCGTTCGCTGTGAACACCATATCCGGCAGGCCCTCGACCGGATCGACGATTGAGATATTCGCTCCGGCTGCTTCAAGCTTCTCTCGAAGTCCGTTCCATTGCTGGACAGCAAGCTCTCGATCAGCTTGCTTGGTCTTGTCCATCCAGGCATTGATTTCATACTCAATGCCGTAATGATCCGGAGGACACATCAGAATGTGCGGCCGTGCGTCGTTGCTCGCTTCGCTCACCCGTTCGCCTCCATTTTGTCTAACTCCGTGATCAATTGACTCATAAACGGCGCGACATCGGTCACCAGCCCCACGGTCTGAAAGGAGCCACGATCACTTAGCTTGATTACCGTGGATGGGTTGATATCGACACAAACAACGCTGGTCGTCGCCGGCAGAAGATTTCCAACCGCAATCGAATGCAGTGTTGTCGCGATCATAAGACAGAAGCTTACATCACGAACTTTTTCGCGCATCATTTGTTGTGCCTGCACGGCATCGGTCACGACGTCCGTCAGTGGCCCGTCGTCGCGGATGCTACCGGCCAGCAGGTAGTCGACATCATGCTTCACGCACGTATGCATTACGCCGCTGGTCAGTACACCACTTTCCACGGCGTTCTTGATGCCACCAGCGCGGCGAATACGATTGATGGCTCGCAAGTGATGCTCGTGCCCTGCTTCGATGATGTCCCCTTCGCTAAGGTTAACGCCCAGGCTGGTTCCGAAGAATGCTTGTTCTATGTCATGCGTTGCCAGGGCGTTTCCGGCGAATAACTTGTCGACGTATCCTCGTTCGATCAGCGTCTGCAGATGTTTGCTGCTGCCGGTGTGAATAATTGCCGGCCCGCCAACGATTAGCGATTTGCCACCGCCCTGCCCTTTGCGTTGTTTGGTGTCGAAAAGCTCTTCCGCAATTATACGAATCGCCACGCCCTTCGGTTTTTCCGTTGACACGGCGCTATTCATGAACTCAAACGACTGCGCACTGTCCTGCCTCTCTAGTGGAAAGACCCGCACGCCACGGTGTCCGATGACGATACGATCCCCGACCTGCACGTTCAGCATCGGCACGCATTTGGCAGACTTGCCGTCTTCATGGATCACGATGCCGCAATCCATTTCCTGACTGCCGACTTCAACCCACTGACCGTCTAAACGGACCTCGGTACGTTGATTGGTCGAACTATAGAACCCCTCGGGAAAGGCACTCGCGAAGTCGGCAATTTCGAACTGACAATCGTGCTCGTTCACCCGAACAGCGCCATGATCGGAGATCGCAGAGAGCAGCTCATTGAGTTGCTCCTCCGACGAGGCGGACACTTCGACCAACGACGAACTCGGATCCTTTCGAGCTTGCCCGATGGAAATATTCTTGATTCGAAAACTTCCGCCGCCCGAGGTAATGATGTCCAGAATCTTGGGCAGAATCAGGCTATCGATGATATGCCCGCGGATTTCAACGTCTTCCGAAAACTTTGCGTCTTGCTGCACCATGCGACTTCCCCACAACACTCAAATTGCGATCGATTGGCAGTCTTCCGCCACCGATAAATTGTACCGCGTAGTCACAGTTTGGGCGTAGATCATTCGCGGGTTGGCTGCACTTCGGCATCGGGTCTGCCCGTCTAAACAGACACCACAAGTCGCATGCGAAGTTTTCCCACCGCATTTCGCAGCGTCCGATCAACCTTCGATGAATTCCCAGGCGTCAAAAGTGGCTGCTTGCCCACAGGGTTCACCTCGGTCGTCTACCACGTTCCAGACGACAGCACGTGGGATAAAGAATCGACGACCTGTGGAGGAGATACGCACACCAGAATAGTCATCGATGAAATTATTCGCGGACACGGCCGCCAACAATCTGTCACGCTCAGCTCGATTTACGGGTTCGGCTGACTTCCGCGAATGCAAACTGGTGATGGTCTGCCAATCCATCTCGAACAAGTCCATTGCACACTGATTGGCGTAGTTGAAGATTGGGTCCTGCGCCGTATTGTGCGACAGCAGTACGAACGGCGCACGATAGACTTCGCGGGCGACGCGCGGCCAGTCAAAGTCATCGTGGTCGATCAGCGATTCGCCAACGAAGCGGCGATAACTGGCCAATAGCATTCGCACATGGCTGGCCAGAAAGTCGTTACTATCCGCTGGTGGGTCGAACATGAATCCGCACTTGTGCTACGATGAGAAAGCGGCGATTAACCCTCGTCAACGTGCCCAACAAGTCCCTTCCTTCGTAAGGAATTGATCATGCGACTGCCGTTCCATATTTCAGGGATGCTTGGTTTTAAGAGCAAAACACACGGCTTTGCGTTGGTCAGCGAAAAGGGCATTCAGCTGGTGTTTCGCAGTGCAGAGGATATCGAGAAAACGCCCGACGAAGAAGCCGAGTCACAAATGATTTTGTGGGACAACGTCGCCAGCTTCGAAACAAAGCGTGGCCTGATGTCGGACGAACTGCGTCTGGGCGTTCACGTCATGTTCAGCGACGATCCAGACGGCAAGAACGACAACGTTATCTGCCTTGAACTTGCAAAACGCGACCGAGAGACGTTGGATCGATTTGAAAAACTCGTCAAAGAGTATCAATCTGGGAAACGAAAAGACGACGTGGATGATGTGCTGGACGATGTTCGGGATCTGTTAGACCGCATGTAGTCTTCTTCATTGGCAGAGTACTTGCACAAGCTTTCCATCCGATTTAGCAGACAGAATCGAAAGTTGACTAAAGAGACAGCGAACATGGAAATCGAACAGCTGCGTCAATTTTTGAAAATCGCTGAGACACAGAATTTCACTCGCGCCGCCGAAGAAGTAGGCCTTTCCCAACCCGCGTTGAGTCGTTCTATATCACGTTTGGAAGAAGACTTGGGACAACCGGTTTTCGAACGGCAAAGCCGACGAGTGCTACTCACAGATGCCGGACACATTCTGAAGTCTCGCGCCGAACAGATTCTGTCGATCGTGGAAGACACAAAGGCAGAGATTTCTGACGACGGCGAAAGTGGACGCCTACGCATCGCCGCGATTCCCACGATTGCACCGTATTACCTACCTCGACTGCTTCGCCGATTCGCGAAAGAGTTTCCTCGAGCCATGCTCACCGTGCAGGAAGATACCACCGACAACCTCACAAAGCGTTGTACACAGGGTGAAGTCGATCTGGCAATTCTAGCGTTGCCCATCACATCCAAATACCTGGAAGTCGAAAAACTCTTCGAGGAAGAACTGCTGCTAGTGCTGCCGAACGATCACGCGTTGTCCAGCAAGAAGCAAATACGTATGGCTGACGTAGAGCCGTTGCCGTTCGTCCTTTTGGGGGAAGCCCATTGTCTTTCCGACAGCATCCAGAATTTCTGCAGACAACAGTCGTTCCACCCCGTATCTGTCGAACGCACTAGCCAGTTAGCCACCGTACAGGAACTGGTTTCGCTCAATCACGGTGTGTCAATGATCCCACAAATGGCGGTCGAGTCTGACGATAGCGACCGGCGACAGTACCGTTCTGTAAGCGGCAAGAAACCCATGCGCACAATCGCCATGGTTTGGAATCCGTACCGCTTCCAAAGTCGACTTTTGGAGCGATTTAAGGAAACCGTGCGGGACTCGGTTCCCGACGGGAAATAGCCAGCGTCACGTATGGTGGCGGTGAGCGGCCCTTTGTCGATTTTAGGTCCCCAATCGACTATACTCGTCGCTCCACGGAACAGACGCCCCTCCCCGTTTTCAACGAGGTTTCCATGAGCAATAAGCCCTCCAAAACGCGACGCGATTTCCTTAAGACATCAGGCACCGCGGGTGTCGCAGCGACACTCGCCGCAGCAGCAACCACTCCCGCCCACGGCGCCAAGGACGACGACAGCATCCAAGTCTGCTTGATTGGTGCTGGTGGTCGCGGTACTGGCGCCGCGGAAAACGCATTGAGCGTGAAGGACGGCAACGTAAAGCTGGTTGGCATGGCGGACGTCATGCCTCACAAACTTTCGTTTAGCTACAACGCGTTGAAGAACCGGTTTGGTGACCGCGTCGACGTTCCTGAGGAACGACGGTGGGTTGGATTCGAGGCATACAAGGAAGCCATGGACTATCTGCGTCCCGGGGACGTGGTGATCCTTACAACCCCCGTGGCCTTTCGCTGGGTCATGTTTAGCTATGCCATCGAAAAAGGCTTGAACGTCTTCATGGAAAAGCCGATCGCGACGGACGGCGATGCATGTCGCCGCATGTTCGAACTCGGCAAGAAATCAGTTGAGAAAAACCTGAAGGTCGGCGTTGGCTTGATGTGTCGTCACTGCGAAGCTCGCGGTGAACTCTTCGACCGCATCCAAGAAGGCCAGATGGGTGACCTGACGATGCTGCGAGCCTATCGCCAGGCTGGCCACACGGCATCGGCTCACTCAGAAAAAAAGCCCGAAGGCAAAAGCGAATTGATGTACCAAATCGATCGCTTCCACAGTTTCCTCTGGCTCAGCGGCGGTGCTTACAGTGACTTCCTAATTCACAACATCGACGAAGCCTGCTGGATGAAAGACGACTGGCCGGTCAAAGCGCAAGGCAGCGGCGGTCGCCATTATCGCCAAGACTACGTCGACCAAAACTTCGACACGTACTCGGTTGAGTACACCTTCAAGGATGGCACGAAATTCTTCTTGGAAGGTCGCACAATCCCAGGTGCTCACACCGAATTCGCAACGTACGCCCATGGTACGCGAGGTTCCGCGATCGTCTCGACGTCGGGTCACTCGCCTGCACGTCCTCGTATTTTCGACGGGCACGTGATGAAGAAGAAGCATCAGACTTGGTCCTACCCAAAACCGGAAAAGAACCCCTACCAACTGGAATGGGACAAGTTGATCGCAGCGATCAAGAACGACACCTTCCACAACGAAGTCGAGCGAGGCACGAAGGCCAGCTTGGTTACGTCGATGGGTCGCATGGCGTCGCACACCGGGCAGATCATTACGTATGACGACATGCTCGATTCGGACCACGTGTTTGCTCCCGGACTGGAGAAGCTGACACTGGACAGTCCGTCACCACTGCAAGCGGATGAAGATGGTCGTTATCCGATCCCAATGCCGGGACTTAAGTCTCGCGAGTACTAATTCATCTTCTGAGAACGATTCAAAACGTTCATTCACGGGCCGTACGGTTGATTATCGTTCGGCCTTTTTCATGCGCAGTGCCCGGCGTCGGAACCACGACGCCCCCAAAATCGCCAGTATGCCAAGCGATTCGGTCGACGGTTCAGGCACCGCCCCGCACGTAGACGGCTGCTCGAAAACCGAAACCGGCACGGGAGTCGAACCTTGGCCGCGGTGGGCAATGACCTCTGCACCGGCCTCAGCACCGACAGTCAACGCGGTACATGAATGCGCTGGAAACGTCACCGCCGTACCGAGGTTCGCATAGATCACTTGCCTGCTCGAGTTATCTATGAAAAACGCAAACGGTTCCGCTGAGGCATCAATGCTTCCTCCCTCAACTGGAATCAGTCCTCCATTGCGCGATAAGAAATCCAATGATCCCGTGGTTCGCTCCATACCCGAAGGGTTCACAATGACGATGTTGCCTCCACCTACTGGGAACTCGGCGTAGAGTTGCTGCCCCACGGCTGACAGATTGCAGCACGCCAAAAGACAAGTGACGCACACGTAGCCTTGAAGTTTCATCGTGTGCTCCGTGGATTGGAGCGAAGGATGGCAAACAGCATCAGTGTTACCATGCCGCTCAACATTCCTGCAGCCGGCTCAGGCACCGCACAACTCGACACACGCTCGAAGACTGGAAAGGAAACAGGAACCACCCCGTCGCCCCAAGTGAACAGCACGTCCGCTCCCGCTTCAGCCCCCAGTGACAACTCGGTACATGAATTCGACGGAAAAGTAACCGTAGCCCCAAGGCTTCCGTACGTTACTTGCTGCGGCGTGTTACTCAGAAAAAAGGCAAACGGATCAGCTGGTGCGTTGGAAGTCCCCGGCGGGACTGGGATCAGTTGCCCCGATGCCGAAGTGAAATCGAAACCAGCCGTGACAATGTCGAAGTCCTCAAAATTAACTAGCGTTATCTTGCCACCACCAGGAGGAAACTCTGCGAATTGAGCTTGCGTGACTCGGCAGATCACAAAACACAGAACAACGGCCATTAGGTATTTTGCTCGGCCAATGACCGGACCGAATTGCGACGTCACGTTCATCGTTGGTCTCCCAAAACTGCATGAGAAAAGCCAACCCAACAATGCACCGACCTTGCAAGGATCGTGCATTCGTGGATTGGCTTCAGTAGCGACTCAGCGTTAACAGGTTGCGTGTTTCAGTTTGCGAAGTTGTCTCAACTCATGACACTACTCGAACAGCTTCAGATAATCAACAAAATCGAGCAGAAGCACAGGCTAACAGCTACCTATGACACGCGCCGAAGCGTTCCAGGATCAGCGTTGTGAATGAAGTCCACCGTCGCGTAGAACCAGGATTTGATCCGCCAAATCCTTCGCTTCGGAGCTTTGGTGGGTAATGTGCAGCGTGGTGATCGGCGATTCACGGCGAAGACGAATCAACAAATCAATGATTTCCTGCCGAGTTTCTTCGTCCAAGGCGCTGAGGGGTTCATCCAAACACAGAATCTCCGGACGAACAGCCAGTGCACGACCGATCGCTACGCGCTGTGTCTCGCCGCCACTCAAACCTTTCGGCATGCGATCCAACAACCCACCGATACCAAGCAGGTCGGCAACTTCTCGCACACGAGCTTGCGTCTCAGTTGCAGGTACGTTCCTCACGCTTAGCCCAAAGGCAATCTGGTCATACACGCTCATCGTGGGAAATAGTGCACCGTCCTGCGGCACATAACCAATGTTTCGCTCACCAGGGCGTAACTCCGTTACATCGCGTCCGCCAAGTGCGATACTGCCGGACTGAATTCGCCGCAGCCCACAGATCGATTCCATAATGGTCGTCTTGCCACAGCCGCTCTTTCCCATCAGCACCCCGTACTCACCAGCATCCAATCGCAGGCAGATATCGCGCATTTCAAAGTCGCCTTGGCGAATGCAAAGATCACGCACCTCGATCACCATTCGCCTCCTCGCAACCCTGAAACGCGGGCGATCAGTAGCACGGAGACGGCAGCAACGATCATGATGATCGAGATCGCCAGCATCATTGGAATCGAGCCGGCTTGCATCTCCAAATAGACCGAGGTGGGCAATACTTCCGTATGCTGCCGAGTCGATCCAGCGAAGACCAAAATGGGGCCGAACTCTCCCAATGCCCTCGCCCAGGCGAGCGTGCCGGCGGCCAACAATCCCCGCCGGGCCTGCGGCAAAATGACTCTCCAAAACGCCTGCGAGCGATTGCATCCAGACGTCATCGCTACATGCTCGAATCGTTGCGGAATTTGATCGAACGTGACTCGCATGGTTCGCACCGCAAAAGCACACGCAACCGTAAACTGAGCCAGAATCACGGCCGGAATTTCAAAGACTACCCAGTCGCTGAACCAATCGAACGGTGGAAAGTTGAAGAGCACCAACAAGCTGATCCCGATCACCAATGGGGGAAGCACAATTGGAATGTCCAGGATCGTGTCGATGACCGGCTTTCCAGAAAACTCGAAACGCGACATCAGGTAGCCGATCGGTACCGCCACCAGAAGACTTAGCAACGCGGAAATCGTACAGCTAATCAGACTGAGCCCAATCGAGTAACGAATGTCCGGCATCGTTAGCGCCCGATACATTGCATCCATACCCGTCAAACTGCCGCTAGTAAGCTTGTCGCCACGTGAAACGGCTTCACCATCTCTAACAACGATTCGCAACTCAGACGGAATCTGAAGCGACTGCAAAACGGCCTTTCCCGAGCCTGCATCTACTCCGTCCTGTTTGATCTGAATCGTTTGCGGTTCGTCACCAGATAGTGCCACGACGCCGTCGGCCTTTGCAATCCGAGCGTGCCCCGGAACAGGCTTAAACAGTAACAGCATGTCCGCCATCACCATCAGCAAGATCAGCAGAATGTAAGTGCCTGCGAGAATTCCAAAGCACAACAAGAACGGCTTGTCGGATCGAACGCGATGCGTCGGAAGCCGCGATTGGCCTACGGATTCGTTGACGTGACTCGCCATTGGAATCCTTGCAATTCAAATCGCTGCTGTGAGGTCTTTGATTGGATCGCCGCAATCAGGCGACTCGCCAATGCCGGGTACTTGGTCGTCTGAGACGTGGCGATGTTTTGCACTGCGATTGCGAGGTCATTCTCAATACTCACAATCTCAAACGCGTCACTGACATTTTGACAGTTGGCTTCGTATACGAGAGCCACGTCTAACTTGTCGTGTCCCGTCATTTGCATAATCAGTTCGTGGGCTGTTGGCGTCATGACGGCAACGGAACCCTGCTGCTCCAAGGATTCCTTGATGCCTACCTCGTCAAACAATTGCCAACTGATATCACCAAGCGTGCTCATCTGAGGATTCGTTGTGCCGATGGCAATTCCCGGTTTTGCAAGATCCTTGATTGCTTTTAAGCCCTTCGGATTCCCCTTGCGTACCAGCAGCACGACTTCGGTGCTGGAAATGTCTTCCGGCGCACGGAAATGAGTCTGAACTTTGTCCATGTAGGACACGTCACAAGTCATGAAGGCATCCGGGATCGACTTTTGACTTGCTGAATCAGCAGCCGAGTAGATACCGGCCACTAGCGTGCCGCACCCAGCGTACTGTTCCTTGATGAACACTCCCTCTCGCTGCTCGAAATCTCGCAGGGTTTCGTCGATTGCATTTCGGTTGACGCCGCCGCAGTACAAAACGATCTCCGGCCGGTTACTCCAAGCGTCCGAACCGGCGCCCTCGAATCCAAACTTTTCAAACGACTTTTGACCGCGGTCGATGGCTCCCAAGTAGCGCGCGAATTGCAATGCGTCGGTGGGCGTTTTCGTGGATTCAACAACATTCGCCGTGATCAACGAGACAGCGGATTTGATCTCTTCTAGGACGATTGGCTCTAATCCAAATTGCTGAGCCGTCGTGTCCCAGATGAACCC
>CAYQMZ010000174.1:3322-11706 GCA_964418725.1 uncultured Pirellulaceae bacterium | reverse complement strand
AAGATCCTGCAAGCGAAAGAGCCCCTGATTGACGACAACGAAGAAGCTCGACTTTCTGACTTTGTCGAAGCATTCGGAAAACCGCCGCAGGAAATGAACCGAGATTTCATGCGGCGGATTGGAAAGTTGCGATAACAGGTAACGGCGGTCTAGCCGTTGATGTTTTGACCAGGCCGAGGCACGGCGCGGAATTTAACTGGGCTCTTCCAGCCATCGGTGAATTCTGGAACGAGCTGTTCTTCGTCCTGCATCGCTTGTTCCCAAGTAATCTGGGTTCCACGATAACCGGAGTTCCGCCCCATCAACGCCATCGCGGTGCTTGTGATCATGCGGTCACCATCGTTGATGTGCTCGCCGGATCGAATCGACGCAAAGAACTCGTCATGTTCCTGTTGATACATATTCTTGGCTCGCCCTTTGAATCGCCAGATCTCGTTGTTGTCGAGGTCCGTTAGATGAGCGCCGCCGGAGAGACTGCCATTCCCCTTTGTCCCCATGACGTACAAGCTATTTTCGTTGAAGCAATTGCGAATTTGTCGTTGAGCTAGGAATGCACGTGCTCCATTGCCCCAGACATAGTTGACTTCGACGTGATCGAAGATGTCGCCGCCCTCTGCCGGAATCTGTCGACCGCCGACTGCCGTGCAGCTTTCTGGCGCCGCATCTTTAAAGGCCCAGGCAATCCAGTCTGCCGTGTGACAGGCTTGCTCGGCAATCCCGTCGCCGGAAAGCCAGGCGAAGTTGTACCAATTGCGGACCTGCCATTCGAGATCCGTAATCCCCTCAGGTCGTCGGGCGGCTGGTGGCATTGGCTTCACAGGACCGACGATGTACGTACCGTAGACAGCCCGCACGTCGCCGATCGCTCCGTCATGGATTCGTTGGAAGAACTCGCGTTTCTCCTGATGGTATCGCCAACAGAATCCAGCCAAGATCGCGAGGTTCTTTTCCTTTGCTTTGGCAACAGACTCAACCACCGAACGCAAACCCGGGAAATCCGTGGCCATTGGCTTTTCGGTGAAGATGTGTTTGCCTGCTTCCACGGCTCGCGCCAAATGAATGGGCCGGAAACCAGGAGGCGTACACAACAGCACCACATCGCTTTGATCAATGACGCGTTTGTAACCATCTAGCCCAACGTAAATATTGTCTTCGCTAACGTTGACGCGTGCCGCAGCCTTTTCTTCTCCGTCAACTTCAAGCTGATTCTTGATCGCCGCCAATCGTTGTTGCGCCTTACCCTCAACAACATCGGACGCTGCCACGAGCTCGGTGTTGGGGTCAGCCTTGATCGCCTGCGTCGCCGCGCCAGATCCGCGACCGCCAATTCCAACGATCCCAATCTTCAGCGAAGCGCTTCCTTGTGCGTGGACAGGTTGTGCCAGGGTGGTGATGCTCGCGGCAACTGCCGAACCCGCAACGGCAGAACTTTTCAGGAAGGTGCGACGCGAGTCAGTGGGCGATGAGTTGTGATTTGATTCTGGATTGCTCATAGCGTTTCAACGAAAGGGAGGTAGGAACTTGTTGAGGGCGTCTTTGAACCGCGATTATACGGTTGCGGGGCACCCGAAACGAGAGAGACGCATTGTGTCATCGGATTCGAAGATACAAAAAAACGCCGTGGGTTTCCCCACGGCGTTCTTGCTGTTCAGAGATTGAAAGCCGGAAGCTTACGCGGCTTTCTTTTTCTCAGCCGCCTTCTTCTTGGCTTCTTGAGCCTTGACAACAAATGCTTTGTCGAATGTCTTGCCGAAGATGTGGGCAATCTGATCTTTTTCTTCCATCTTCTTGATCGCACCTAGGCAGTTGTTGCAGCAAGTCTTGACTTCAAGACCAGCGACCTTGGTGGCCTTCTTCATTGGGCCTTTGCCGTTCATGCAGCACTTGGCTTGCTTGGCTTGGTGCGTCATCACCAACTGATGGTTCGCAAGAGCAGCAACTTTGGTGTCTTTCTTTACCTTCGCAGCAAAGCCTTTCACGCATCCGCCGCAGCAAACGTAGACCTTCGAGTCTTTGTACGCGACAACCTTGTCAGGGTTTACGGCTTTTCCTGACATGGGGCACTTGGCAGAAGCCAAGATCTTCTTCATGTCGACTTTTTTCGCCGCCTTCGTAGCTGATTCTTCAGCACCAACAAAGGAATTCGCGACGAGGCAGGTCACGGCTAGAACCGCGAGAGTATAAGCAAATTTCATAATGTCCCTTCATTTCAAAATGGGCTTGAAAGACGAAGTGCGACGATCGAAACCGTCCAGATTTCGCATCATAGGGCCGGTCCGACCTGACTTCCAGTCCATGAATTGCAGCAATTCAAGGTTCTCTTTGTGACAAATCGGCCCGCCGGCATCGTTTCGCCGGCAATTCCGCAGGAATGGCTGGGCGACTCCCCAGTCGGAGCTACGGTGAGCCGTGTTGGAAAACGGTGAAATATTCGACCGGGGATACGAATGAGTGGGTGCCACTTACGTTCGGATGGCAATCTCATCTACAAATTGCTTCAAATTGCGAGGAACCCCAAATGCGTATCCTTCAGCCCCGTCGCCTCCCCCTCATCTTTGCAGCTTCAACAGTTCTGCTTGCACAAACCATCGTCCTTGCCGGGCAGGTCGAGAAGAGTGGTCGCGTCGATTTCGACTTTGACGGCGCCCCGGCCGCGAATGTGGAAGTCGACCTCAAAAACGGCACGCTGGCTTCGATGTCTAACATTGCAACGGCGGCAGTCGAAGGAATGATCGACGGTCTCAATGAATCTGCCGAATCACCTGCCATCCGCGAGTCCACGCACCTCTTGAATGCAGTTCGCGAAATCGTTGGCCTAACAACCGAGGTCGTGCGTGAGGTGAGAGTTCGTGTTTATGAAGATCTGCCTGATCAACAAGTACACGCGAACATGCTGGCACACTACCAAGAGAAACTATCCAACGACGACTGGGATAAGGTGATCAGCGTGCGGGAACACGGCGAGCAAGTCGCAGTTTGTGTTCAGCAAACCGATTCTGCAATCAACGGCGTATTTGTGATGGTCGCAGAACGCGACGAACTGGTATTGGCAAATGTGGTTTGCGAGCTGACACCAGAACGCGTCAAAGAACTGACCAGCAAGGCCACGAAAGTGGGTATGAAGTTTGGGCTAGGCGACGCTATCGAACAGGCGATGCGAGAAATCTCTCCGCACCGAAATCCACGAGCCACAACCGCTTCAGCAGATTCAGCACATCGCAAGTAACGACGAAGCGATGGCTAACCGTTCGAGGTCCCGTCGAACGGCGGAATGTTCGATATCGACTTTTCGACACAACTCCGCCCAAGTCGGGACCACGAATATCAAAACGATGTAACGCTATGAGCTTGCGCCGGCAACATCCTCAGGCGCGATCGTCTTCACTTGCTTCGCCAACCCAAGCCACTCCAAGCACTGAATCGCGGTATAGGTCGGATCGATCTCCCACCACTTGTGACCGTGAGCAGCCGAGACGGGATGAGCATGGTGGTTGTTGTGCCAGCCTTCGCCACCGGTAACCAGCGCGACCCACCAACTATTGGTGCTGTTGTCGCTGGTTTCGTAGTTGCGATATCCCCACAGGTGACAGACTGAATTCACAGCCCACGTCACGTGCCAAGTAAAGATGGTGCGATAGATGGCTCCCCACAAGAACAGACTGGCTCCGAACCGCAGGCCTTCACGCGTGCCGTCATTCGCGTAACCAATGGCAAACCCGGCTGCGAAATAGATCAGCGTATGCGCCATGTAGACGTACCACCACGTCGCACCACGTTCCAACCAGAAGTAATACTTGTCTCGCAGAATATCGGGAGCGTACTTGTGGTAGAAGTCCGCGTTCGCCATGCCGTCGTTCTTGCGAACAAGCCATTCCATATGTCCCCATATGAACTTCACCAGTGGACTGTGCGGATCGGCTTGTTCGTCTGAATGTTGGTGATGGCGACGATGCACGGCAACCCAACGGGCCGGTGAATCCATCAAGGTGAATACACCAAAGGTTGCAAAGGTCCGCTCCAACCATTTCGGCATCACCAATCCGCCGTGCGTCAGCGTTCGATGAAAGCAGAGCCCAATCCCCAGCCAATCAAAAACGCAATGACTGACGATCAGCAATACGACTCCCGTCCAACTGAACAACGCCGGGAATGCCAGCAGTACCAACGAAGCATGAAATACGGTGAACGCGAAAACGTACGACCAGACAAAATCGTTCCCGACATCTGCGGGGCGATCCAATTTCGTCGATGCAGAGTCGGCTGACGTTGCTTCGGAACTATGAGCGACGGAGGTCATCGGTGAAACTCGACTAGGATTGCGGAGAGTTTAGCCCGCGAGCCTAGCGTATTCCCGAAACTTCAACAATGTCGAGCGGAGATCTAAACAGGTGAAACTCAGGACGATTCCAACGGAGGGACAGGTCAGATTGTCATCGAAATGATCGAATGACAATTAGCCCTCAGGCGAGCCCCTAGGGCTTGGCGGGAACTTTGAAGAGAGGCGTGGGAGTCATTTCACTGGTCAAGAACAAGTCCCGGCCCAGGCTACCGTAGCAGATGGATTCGCCTTGACGACGAGGTGGCACATCAACCTTACGAGGCTTCCGTGCAAATGCCGCCTCCCACCCCTCGTCCGCGTGCCGAACGACTTCGAAGGCTTGCCCAAGCGTCAGAACGACTGCGTGCCGATTATCCTTTGATATGTCCATGGCACACACGAGCGCCAGATCGACCTTCCCAATCTGCTTGGCCACGATTTCGGGTCGCTTTCCGGACTTGGACGTGGACTTCAAATTCCCGGTAGCAGGATCCAGCGGGAAGTCGGCAATGAAGACTCGGCTGGCAGTCTTTCGAAACAGCCGAAGCGAGGCGACTTTTTCAACCAACAACAGCTTCTGATTCTCGACGTCAATCGCCAACGCCTCGCAATCCATCGGCCCAGTCGAATATCGCAATTTGATCTCTTGCAGCTTCTTGACTTCGTCGGTCGGGTTACGAGGTTCGTCTAGCAGATACAATCGACAGGAGTTCCGGCGTTTGCCATTGTCGCCAATATCGCCGATCAGCAACTTTTTGTATCCGTTGAACTCGAACGAACAAATGTCTTCCCAATCAACGGCCGACGCATCCTTGATCTTGCTTGTCCCGAGATGCTTTCCTCGTGAGTCAAAGCAGTAGAGTCTCGCTCTATCACCGGAATCGTTGTGCGTCCAAAATCGATTAGGAACGATTCGGGAAACTGCCAACCCGCTGCTTTCGTTGATACGCTTGTTTTGAAGCTTGCAGAGCTCGGATGGTGAACCGTATTCCAAATGAGGCGTCACCTGTGCCATAAGCAGCGGACAAAACGCCAGCCATACAACTAGTAGCCGTGTTCGGACTAGCCTTCGAACGCAAGCCAATGCGTGTGAGTCAATCATCGTTCTTCCCCGTACCAAACATCAACTCAAGCTCGCGAGCTGCCTGACCGACGTCAGTCGCCCCCCAAATAGCATCACCGATTGCGACCCGACGGGCACCGTGCTGCAGAACCGCGGGCAACGTGCTCTGGTTGACGCCGCCAATTGCAAACCACGGCAACGCAATCTCGGCGGCGACCTGTTCTACCAATTCCGTCCCCACGAACTCATCGAATTGTTTCGTCGTGGAACGGAACACCGGCCCCACTCCCAAGTAGTCTGCCCCGGCTTTGACAGCAGAGCGAGCCTGAATAAGTGAATGGGTCGAAACGCCGACCAATCTATCTGCACCGACAATGGAACGAGCCTCCACGACCAACAACTCGTCCTGCCCGACATGGACTCCATCAGCATCAACGACGCACGCGATGTCCGGACGATCGTTCATGATGAACAAGGCAGTCTTTCCACTTGCTTCAAAGGCCTGATTGGTCAACATTCGTAGCCGACGACCTGCCTCCACCAGTTCGCGATCCGTCGCGTTCTTGTCCCGCAATTGCACGACATCAACGCCGCCCGATAGCATTTGCTCAATCCGCAGGGCGAACTGCTCACCGGCCCCGAACCGCAAATCGACGAGTGCATAAATCCGAGCCTCCGCGAGCCGGACCAACGATCGCTCTAAATGTCCGACGCATTTTTCAAGGGTGTAAGCCTTGTAGCGACAGGCCTCAAAAGACTTGGCGGCCTCCGCAGATCCCAGTTTGCCGTACTCCTCAAGCGTCCTCAACGCTTCGGTGACTCGCCTAAGATTGGCCACCACGACATGCTGTAAACCACGTCGCTCATATTCGGTACTGGTAGTGTTGCTGACCCCAACATCTGTGTTCGTCGAACGGCAATGAGCTCGCTCCGCAAACATGCTGGCAAGTGTCTCGGACACCTGGTGCCGAATCTGCTTACAAAGCTGGCTGAGATGAGCGTCGTTCCGATGGAACCTTAAGTAGTCTTCGACGACACGCAGACCTTCCGTGGCGCGGTTGCCATTTGCGTCGATTATTCGAAGTGCGGCAGCTTGTTCGGCGTCAGCCATCAGTCCAATTCCGAGATCAATTTTGGTTTTGTTGTGCCGCTTCGGGTCTCGAATGCTGTCACTTCGCATCGGTTTCCACCGGCTTTCAGGTTTGCCAGAAATTTTCTAGTCGAACGCACGGCAACGGCAATTTATCTTGCTCGCTTTGTTGGGCAGGTATAGAATTTCGCTAGAAGTCCGGCATTGCTCATTGTGTCGCTTATTTGGGCGTGATTGATCCTCGATCTGCGGGTCAAAACTCTTCGGTACGCCAGGAAACCCTGCTTCTTAAGGGTGGATTGCTGCATATCGTACGGTATCCGCTGATTATGTGCGGACGAGCACGGCGAAGATGCTTCTTTGCAACACGGTTGGTGCGAAGAAGCAACACACTGGTGCTTCGTTGATTTCGGATCATTTGTAGAAAATCTGCGGATAGTCAAAGTCTCAAACCTTCAAGACAGGACTTGTTCTCCGTAGCTAAGAAGGAATACTTAGGAAACGGTGGCGGTTCGATGATCAGCCCCATCTTGGCAGATAGCGTGCTTTACGGCATGCGCGAAGGATCGCAGCACGACTAACAGATCATCGCCCGAGTGACCTTCCGACAATACCGGCACCTGTAGGCTTGCAGCAAGAAGATCGCTCTAAACAAATAGTGGGGATAACATATGTACGAACGTTTCACAGATCGCGCTCGCAAGGTCATGCAGCTTGCGAATCAAGAAGCGCAACGGTTCAACCACGAGTACATCGGGACTGAGCATATCTTGCTCGGCTTGGTGAAGGAAGGCAGTGGTGTTGCCGCCAACGTTCTTAAGAACCTGGACGTCGATCTTCGCAAGATTCGTCTCGAAGTCGAGAAGCTTGTTCAAAGTGGCCCCGAAATGGTCACCATGGGCAAGTTGCCTCAGACTCCTCGAGCGAAGAAAGTCATCGAGTACTCGATGGAAGAAGCTCGTCATCTGAATCACAACTACGTGGGTACCGAGCACATTCTGCTTGGTCTGCTTCGCGAGCAAGAAGGCGTCGCCGCTCAGGTCTTGATGAACCTGGGGCTGAAGCTGGAAGAAGTTCGCGAAGAAGTCCTGAACCTGCTCGGTCATGACATGGAAGGTGACGGTGGTCGAGATGGTGGACGCGAGGGTGGTTCATCTGAGACTTCATCACCAAAGGGTGGTAAGAGCAAGACGCCAGCACTCGACAGTTTCGGTCGCGACCTCACGGATCTGGCTCGCCAAAAGAAGCTGGACCCAGTGATTGGGCGCGAACGCGAAATCGAACGAGCCATCCAAGTCCTCTGCCGACGCACGAAGAACAACCCCGTGCTTCTTGGCGAAGCGGGCGTTGGTAAGACTGCGATCGTCGAAGGATTTGCACAGCAAGTTGTGAACGGCAACGTTCCTGAACTGCTGGCCGACAAACGCATCGTTGTGCTTGACTTGGCCATGATGGTCGCTGGAACAAAGTACCGCGGTCATTTCGAGGAACGCATCAAGGCAGTGATGAACGAAGTTCGTCGAGCCAAGAACACGATCCTGTTTATTGACGAGCTACACACGCTGGTCGGTGCAGGTGGTGCGGAAGGTGCTATCGATGCTGCGAACGTATTGAAGCCGGCGCTTGCACGTGGCGAAATCCAATGCATCGGTGCGACGACACTCGATGAGTACCGCAAGTACATCGAAAAGGACAGCGCCTTAGATCGACGATTCCAACTAATCATGGTGGATCCAGCGACTAAGACCGAAGCGATTGAGATCCTCAAAGGTCTTCGTGACCGTTACGAGGAACATCACCGCGTTAAATTCACCGATGATTCGATCGAAGCAGCCGTTGAACTGTCGAGTCGCTACATCACGGGTCGATGCCTACCTGATAAGGCCATCGACGTGATCGACGAGGCCGGCGCA
>CAYQMZ010000174.1:0-3312 GCA_964418725.1 uncultured Pirellulaceae bacterium | reverse complement strand
CTGAAAGAAATCGACGGCGAAGTTGAGCAACTCAACAAGGACAAAGAAGAAGCCGTCGCCAATCAAGACTTCGAAAAGGCCGCAGCCCTTCGCGATCAAGCTGACAAACTTCGCAAGAAGAAAGACGAGCTGACCGAGAAGTGGCGTGAGAAGTCTCGTGAAACAGACGGAACCGTTGACGAAGACGTCATCGCGGAAGTCGTTTCTAAGATGACTGGCATTCCACTAACGCGACTGAGCACCGAAGACAGTGCTCGCTTGATGAAGATGGAAGATGTTCTTCACGAGAAGGTCATCAGCCAACATGAAGCGATCAAAGCAATCTCGAAGGCCGTTCGTCGAACACGAAGTGGTCTGAAGGATCCAAAGCGACCAACCGGTTGCTTCGTCTTCGCGGGACCAACTGGTGTCGGTAAGACATTGCTCGCCAAAGCACTGGCCGAATTCATGTTCGGTGACGAGGAAGCACTGATCCAGATCGACATGTCCGAGTACATGGAGAAGCACAATGTCAGCCGACTGATTGGTGCCCCTCCTGGCTACGTCGGGTTCGAAGAAGGCGGTCAACTGACAGAAAAGATTCGCCGTCGACCTTACGCCGTCGTATTGCTTGATGAAATCGAGAAGGCTCACCCTGACGTCTTCAACATGCTTCTTCAAGTTATGGAAGAAGGCCGACTGACGGACAGCTTCGGACGCAACGTCGACTTCCGCAACGTGTTGTTGATCATGACAACCAACGCAGGAGCCGAAGCGATCAAGAACGAATCGGCATTTGGGTTCACCAAACCAACCGAGGATGCGTCTTACGACGACATGAAAGCTCGTGTAATGGAACGCATCGAACGTGTGTTCCGTCCCGAGTTCCTCAACCGTTTGGATGAGACAATCATCTTCCGTCACCTAACCAACGAAAACTTGAAATTGGTTATCGACCTCGAACTTTCGAAGGTTCGCGAACGATTGCTGGAGCGTGGCTTGGAACTGAACCTGACAGAAAAGGCCAAAGAATTCCTGATCCGCAAAGGCTCGAACCTAGACTACGGTGCCCGTCCGCTACGTCGTGCGATCGAGAATTACATCGAAGATCCGCTTGCCGAAGAACTGCTGAAAGGCGAGTTCAAAGGCATGGGCAAGATCATGGTCGATGGAATTGTGGACGAAGAAACCGAAAAGGTGAAGCGACTGAGCTTCGAAGGCTCGCCTGCGGCACCTTCAGAGGAAGAGCCTGCCACCGCAGGTGCCGGCGAATAGAACGCCGTCCAAACATCCCGAAAAGCAAAAGAGCCTCGCCAACGCGAGGCTCTTTTTTTTTGTGCCCCACCGGTTCACGATACCGTTGGGCACTTTACTTTCCCCTTTGCCATCAACTAACAGACGGCTCATGCCTCGAAAAAGCCAAGGCATCAAGACTCGTATCGCTCAGGCTCCACGATTGCTGTTAAATGACTGCCGAGTCTTATCCACAAACGGGTCAAATACACTAACGCGACAACCCAACGTTCGGTGAGTTCAAGGATGAACGAGTACTACATTGCGTGGTGGAACCTGGAGAACCTGTTCTCTATAGAAGACTATCCGAACCGGCATCCATGGCTGGAACGCTACCTAGGTAGAGAGCTCGATGGATGGTCGCCCGAAGTGTTGAAGCGGAAGATCTCGCAGCTCGCATCGGTCATTACTCGCATGAACGACGGTCAGGGCCCAGATCTCGTGGGAGTCTGCGAAGTCGAGAATGAGGATGTCCTGCAGCAGCTCATTGACGCCATCCCCTTGAAGGAACGTCGCTACCGATTCGTCCACCACAACTCCGATGACAAACGCGGAATTGATGTCGCCTTTATCTACGACAGTCGGCGATTCAGCACAAAAAGCGATGAAGTGTTTCACCACATCATTCAAAAGCGAACCGCCACACGCGACCTTTTCCAGGTCAACTTCTACACAAAGCCCAACAACAATCTGCTGATTTGCATCGGGAACCATTGGCCATCAAGATCTGGGGGAGTTTTGCAGTCCGAACCGTATCGGATGATCGCAGCAGAAACACTTTCATACTGGATGACCAGAATCCACCAGATCTATGCGGAGAGAGATCTCGCCGCAGGTATCGTCGAATCGAAGTCCCGTGCCGTTCCACCTCCGGTCCTTGTGATGGGCGACTTTAACGACGAACCCTTCAACCGATCCATTACAGACTACGCCCTGGGACTTCGGTTAGAAGACCGCGTGAACTCACGTCGCGCAAGAAACCCGTATCTGCTGAATCTAATGTGGCCACTCATGGGCAGCGGTCATGTGACCCACATGTATAACGGCGACCCGAATATGTTCGATCAGTTCTTGGTGAACCGGGGCGTCTTGGATCGCGAGTCAAAAATCAAACTAGCGCGAATCAATATGGGCGGCCGCACTGTGCCGTACGTCGGGATCATCAACTTCGAAGACATGCGATTAGAACGTGGTTCCAATCGCAATGGGCCCAAGCGATTCGGGCGGCCAGCAAAGGGCTATGACCCCGATGGATTCAGCGATCACTTCCCTGTTGCGATCAAGTTGGTAGAAGATCCGACCTAATGCGGAACCAACCGCATTCTCAGTCAATCAGGCGAACGACAGACATCATCCGGTGTGCTGCAGCGTCAATCGTCTTCCCCAGAACCGCGAGTGGCGTTTCCGATTCCAGCTTTGGAATCGTCCGAATGCACCAACGCCCCTCAACCGGGCGGTACTCAAACGGACCGACCATACTTTGCAGTTGTAAAAGTAAGTTCTTCGTGTCGGAAGGAAATTCGTGATCAGGTTCGAATTTGGAGAACGGCATCTTGTCTCTTTTAATGGGGTGTTCCGCAGTGGCCCAAACTGCTCAGTCTCATTCTAGTGCCACGAACCGAAACATGTCGCGGAAACCCGTAACTTTTGAAGATTTGCCTGAAAAACAGCCTCAAATCAGATGGAGGCACGTTTCGGTCCATTAACCATATGGATCAGCAAACGCCCCAAACCCGCCAAGCCCTCCATCCACACGCAAGTCTTCTGCTGTTATGAAGGACGCGGCGTCGCTCGCCAGGAAGAGAACGGCACTTGCAACCTCCTGAGGGCTACCTATGCGTCCCAGAGGATGGCGATTAGCAAGTTCTGCCTCTCCGCCCTGAGCTTCCAAACTCGCGTCGACCAGCGGAGTGTAGATGGCCCCCGGTGAAACCGAAACGACTCGCACTCCGTGACGGGCATACTCCACCGCCCATTGCTTGGCCTGCAGGATGTTGGCCGCTTTGATCGGACCATATACCGACACACCGCGCGTCGTTC
>CAYQMZ010000173.1:0-11745 GCA_964418725.1 uncultured Pirellulaceae bacterium | reverse complement strand
AGTGATGATCGCTGCCGGACTGGCCGTGTCTCCGAATTCGCGGATGATCTGCTCACGCGCAGGTGTGCTCGCGTATCCGTAACTGTCTAAATCAAATGTACCGTCACGCAGATTTCCTGCGATTCGATCTAGTGCTTCCTCCGCGCAGCGTCGCGCGTCCTCGAGACTTGTCAGAGACCAGCCCCAGACTTCGCGTCTGGTGTCCAAACCTGGAATAGAGATCTCGCGGCTGAGCTTTTGCCAGAATCGCGGAATTCGCATCGAATCCTCCTCCCTGAAGGGCACGGCACCGAAAATCCAAAGGAACCTTGCAACCTGCGGAATGTTCCACACGAAGGGCTTCCGATTGGGCCGTACGGCTAGTGTACCGAGAATTCGAATTCCGAGCCTAGCGTCACAACGGATTCGTTACAGCTGAATCCAAAGCGTTCGGCTTGACTCGAATCGGTTACAAGAACAGGACGTTGGCTACACGCACTCGGCATCTGCCGGCAAGCGTTCAATACCCGACATTAGCCTGCCGATAACATTCGTCGCAGATTTCCCCTGTGGCTGCGAAACCGCCGTGTCAGCCCGAAGCTCGATCACTTTTCCGCGATGACGGAAGCTGTCGCAGTTGGCGATTTCCGTTTGCACTCGGTTCAGTGCCTCTTTTCCACGATCAGCGGTTGTCGCGGGCATCAAGATCGCAAACGTGTCGCTGTTGTATCTCACCACGAGATCTGGGTCACGAACGACGCCACGAATCAATTCGCTGATGATATTCAACGAGCGATTGAGAGCGGTTGGCCCCAACGCGACAAGACTGTCGTAAGACTGCAGACGAACGATCCCCACGGCAAACTCGTAGCCGTAACGCTCGAGCTCGCACGCGCGACGCGATAGTTCATTCAGGAAGATTTCCCGCTTAGGGAGATGGGTGATCGGATCCAGAATGGAATTGGAAACGGCCTGAGCTGGTGTCGAGGTTTGACGGTCAGGGCTATCCGTCGATGTCGCGTCCGATTCACCGAACGGAATGCAACCTTCGCAGTTTTGCAGATGCGTTCGGTTACGCCCTGCCTGCTTGGAAGCGTACAGTGCCTCATCGGAACGCTGGATGATAGCCTGAGGGCCATCGTCGCCAATGACCTGCGAAACACCAACGCTGATCGTCAAACGCAACTTGGCACGATGATGGAAGAACCGAGTAGCTTCGATATCTGCGCGAACGCGTTCCGCAATTTCAACAGCTTCTTGCCCCGTCGTGTTGGGCATCACAATCGCGAATTCTTCACCACCGTATCGGGCAACGATATCGGTCTTGCGAATAGTCGTCTCCAAACTTCGCGCAACGTCGTGCAACATTTTGTCGCCGGCTTGGTGCCCGTAGTTATCGTTGAGTCGTTTAAAGTGGTCGATATCGGCGATGGCCAAACAAAAGGGCGTACCGGCCGCCTTCCACATTTCGATTTGCTTCGCCAGTACATCGTCAAAAGAACGACGATTCGCGATGTTGGTCAACGCGTCCGTTCTTGTCTCGGAAACGTGAGCATCAATGGCTTCTTTGAAGCGACTGTTAAGTTCGTCGCTTAGCGTTCCCACACACCAAGCTGACACTACCAGCACGGCGGACCAAGAGCCGAGCTCTAAGTAATCGATCGTCCGGTCACTTGCCACGAAGACAAAGACAGCAGCGAAGATGCTTAGCATCGCGGCCAGCCAAGCTCGACGTCGCCCCAAGTAAAATGCACTAACGACAACGGGCAAAAAGAACAGATTGAGTACAACGTTTACGCCGGTGTGGCGGAAAACATGTAGCGACAGCATTAACCAAACAATGCCCACTACAAGCGTCAATTCAAGATCGCAACGTTCCGTCTCGCGAATAGCTCGGTGACGACGCTCACTGTACAGAAAGGCGAAAAGAGCAGACGCTCTGCCGCGAACTGTTTGCCAAATTTTGAGACCAATATTCGTGTTCATTTTGAAAGGATAGTATCTCCTTTCTCATCAGTCGCGAACTTCACGAGAATCGGTTTTTTCGCAACATTGATGATTAAAAGATCCGACAACACGTTGCCCTTCGACCACGACAAGCCACCCTGTGGACCGAAACTTGGCTAGTATTCTAGAGGGAACGGCGTGTGCGAAGTGTAGCGCATGCTTCGCCACTGTTTACTTATCGCCTCACTACTGATTCCGTTGGTCACCGACGCTGAGAATATCACCATCGTGCTCAAAGACGGAC
Source organism: uncultured Pirellulaceae bacterium (assembly GCA_964418725.1). GTDB lineage: Bacteria > Planctomycetota > Planctomycetia > Pirellulales > Pirellulaceae > CAYNJG01. The sequence goes on along the minus strand of CAYQMZ010000173.1, from coordinate 9,515 downwards.
GAGTGATCTCTGGGCAAGTTGATGAAGAGCGAACGGCGGCCGATCGCCTGTGGATCCGTCAGACGACGTCTTCCTTAGACGTTTCAAGCGCATTCGACTGGAACGACATCGCCCGCATCCCCCGATTCGCGGACGAAGAACCCCAACATTTGGTCTTTGCCACACAGTCCGCACCAAGCCGCGCCACGTCACCGGTGACTTGGTCTCGAGGTTTTGATAGCTCGCAGCGATCCGCACCCTCACGTATTCGAACCATCGCCTTCGAGGCGACGTTAGCCAACTGGGATCGCGATGAAGAGATCGACGGTATTCAACTGACCGTTTATCCGCTGGACGCGAAACGGCGCGTCGTGGCATGCAAGGGAGCTATCTACGCGACGCTGCTTTCAAGAAACCCAGAACCACTGCCTAAGGTCTTACCGATTGAAGTCTGGAGCAAGAACGCCAAGACAGACCTAGCGAATGGCCGCCCACTGGTCGTCAACTTGCCATTTCGACAGCTAAGCAATCCAGAGGAACGCTTCTATCGAGCTCACGGATTGCTGAAAGTGCGACTCAGCGTAAGAGGCCAAGGCAGTTTCAAGGCGGAGGGAATCATTCCGCTTTCTGAGTTTTGACTCGGTAGTCAGCGATGCTCGATCTTGAAACCGGCTAATCGCTCTGCCGACGCCCATCCTCTTTCCCGCGTTTTTCTTCCGCAGGCGTATTGTTCGTTTCGGTCGCATCGTCGCGCCGCGAGCCAACGCGTTTTTCGATGAGATGAAGTAGGCTGGTTGGAAGTTCATCTTCGAGAGGTTGCTTTTCCCGAATCATTGCTTGCTCCACACTTTCATTCTTCGAAGCAGGTTTGCCGGACTGTGATTTTGTAGCCGCGGACCATGTGGCCCCAGTCCATGGTGATGCGGTGCCCTCTGATGTTGCTCGTACGCATCCTCGTAGGTGGCTTGGCGAATTGCCGACGTCCGAACGTCCGAGCGGGGGGGCATCTCATAACCATACCTTGCAGCTTGAGTTTGATCCTTCCAATCGATCTTTTGGTTGTATTTTCGGGTGGGCGCACGTAGCGGATCTGGCAGGGACGGTTCATACGGCCGCGGGTTTTCAACCAGGGAACCCTGCATCAAAGGCGTTCGAGCACGCTCGAATTCGAAGTCCTCTTGAGCTTGCCTCTCTCCATCCAGCGGCAGGACTTTCGGCACGAGCGCGACGATGATTTCTGTACGCGATCGGTTCTCTGAGCGGTTTTCAAACAGAGCTCCTAGATAAGGCACATCGCCAATCACCGGCACTTTGCTCTGTCCGGTATTCATGTCCTCTTTAATCAACCCGCCCACAACGATGCCCTGCCCATCATCCAACAGCACATCCGTTTGCAACTCTGCCGTCTCTTCCTCCGGCAGCCCGGTCTCCGGATTGACCTGACCGCTGGATACCTCTGGCTTCACATTCAACAGCACTCGACCGTCACGACTGATCCTCGGAGTAACTGAAAGCACGACGCCCACATTCAAAAACTGCACACTCTCGAGCGTACTCGTTTGCGTCGTCGTGGTGATGCGGAAGCCCAACTGTTCGCCAACTTGCAAACGAGACTCTTGACCGTTGACCGCAATCAGACGAGGTGACGCCAACGTCTTAGCATCCACCGTCGTCCGCAGCACGTCCAGCAAGCCATCCAGCCTGGCCGTATCGAGCTCCAAGAAGAACGCTTGCGACGGTGTTGTACGAGCAAATCCAGTCGTCCCGAAACGAATGTTTGGGTCAATTCGACTAGCAAGATATTGCAGATTCACGCCATGCCGCAGCGTACTGCCAAGCTCGACCTCCAGAATGTATGCCTGAATAGCAACTTGTCGCGGAGGCACATCCACCTGCGAAATGTACTCGGCGATCCGATCCACGTACCGCGGCAGATCTTCAACAACGATGGATTCGACCGAACGTCGGTTGTCGTTCGAAACGCTCGTACTGGCAAACGACTGCCCGACTGGCGACAACAAACCTTGGATCGCCGTATCTAAATCCGCTGCAATCGCAAAGTCCAACTCGAACACCTGCATCGTGCGTCCCTGTGCATTTGGCGGCAGAGGCGTGCTTCCGTTTGTCGGCGTCACCAGAATGATGCCCTGCGAGCGTGTCCACGTAAAACCAGCAACCGCTAAGATCGTATCTAGCGCTGTGTCCAGCGGAACATCCTCAAGCGTCACCGTCATGTTGGAATCGATGCCGCCACCCAACACACCAGCACCGGCAACTCCAGGGGTCGCTCCGATTGCTGGCGGGCGAGGCGTCGTTGCAGCGGCTCCGGCGGATATTAGCCTCGACGCGAAGCCTTGTCGCGGTGGCGAATCATCTCCATCACCCGCAGCATCAGAATTCGCTGAGTCGCTTGCAAACGACGAGTTCCCCGGCTGGGGACCGCCTTGGTTGAAGAAATTCTGCGGACTAGAGAAGATCAAATTCAACTTTTGAGACCGCGCCAACATCGCCAAGATTTCCTTGAGCGGCGCGTCGCGAGCTACCAGCGAAATGTTGCCACCGATGTTCTTGACTTCCACCTTGTCATTGCGAACTCCGAACGGGACAACTTCCCGAGTATCACTTGGTCGCGGGCGAGGAGGTGGCTGGTCGCTGACTAACTTGTTTCTGTTTTCGAGTTCATCTCCGGAATCTCCGGTCAGCCTGCGACGTATCGCGTCGATCGCACCGCTGAATCCAGAGTCGCCAGCTGCGTTAGTGCTCGTTGCTGGTGTGCGAGGTTTGCCCCGCGACAAGAAGTTATCAATCAACTGTGCAACCTGCTCTTCGTCGCGCGGTAACAGGTCACTCTGTTTGGCAGTTTGCGAAGCAGCGTTGGCGGGTGCACTCGGCAATTCCAGCTCATGCTCCCAAAACGTCGTAGGGGGCGACTGCTGAGCCAGACTCGAACTCTGCTGAGCTATTTGTGATTCGACTCCAGCCTCTCGAACCGATTGGTCTGCAACACTCGACGCTGATTCGGATGTGCCCTGAACGACGGTCTGTGGCATCGCTCGTTCTCGGCGCAGGCGACGGTGCGGCGACCACTCGACCGATCTGGTTGCTCGAGGTGAAGCTGTCACACCTTGCATTCCGGCTGAAGGCCTTGGTGCCGTCTGAGCGTAAGCACAACGGATTCCTTCATCGCCGAACACAACTACACAGGCGACTATCAGCCACACTAGCGAGAGCCACCAATTCGATGTTCGTCCGTGCTTCCGAGATAATTGTCTGACTTTCATCGGCCGCTCCTCGTGTTTGAAGGATCAGCCGGCAATGCCAACTCAATGCCATCGGAATCAATACGTGTAACAATCAGTCCCTCGATCATATCCCCGATGCGAATCTCGCGACCGGCGACGCGGGCAACACCACCGTCTGGCGTTGCGATAATCATTTCAATGCCCAGCTCCGCCAGCGAAACGACGACGGAACGCATCGCCTTGAGCTTCTTGGCGTCGACCACTCGCTTGACTTCCGCCTTGGTTGGCTGTTCTTCGACAACAACGGGCGTAGGCTCCGGCGGCGGAGGCTGCAGGAATTCAGGCTTGGCGAAAGGATCAAATTCAGATGCTTCCGACACATTCAGGCCGGGCCAGTCGATTTCCCTGAGCACCTTTCGCGTGGCCTTACCTGACGACGCGACATTGCGTGTTGTCGGTCGATTGGGAACTTTAGGAACACGCTTGGAGCGTCGTTTCGCACCAGCAGTTCGTTCCGGCGCGGCAGCTCCCAACCCGCCGAGGTTGATTACGGCCGACACAATTAGAACGAGTGCGAGGACAGCGATCAGGCCGATTTTCGCCGGAGTCGCACCGAGTCGGTTCGCGTTTGCGGATGAAGACTTGCTTGCGGCACCAGTCATCGCAGCGTCTCCATTCGCAGGGCGGCTGCGGAATCAGTTGCGTTGTGCCGATAGTACAGTGCGATTTTCATGTCCGCCGGATAGCGTTGAACGTCCTCCACGGTCGAAATGTCCAGTTGGTCAACCGTCGTCAGTCTTTCGAGCGAGGACACAGCATTGACAAAGTGGCATATCGAGCGAAACGAACCTTCGCACTGCAATTCAACTTCCAACCGCGAGAACTGTTCACCTCTGGTCACAGAGCCTCGCCGATAATCCACGATCGCCAGACGGTGTGACTCTGCCAATTTCGACAATTGGCCAAGCAGTTCCGCTTCTTCCCCGTTGGACGGAATCCGCCGGCGAATCGCCTCGGCTCGCTCTTCGGTCTTGTTGAATTCTTGCCGCAGCTGATCTAGCTGCCCGAACATCTGACGATTTTTCTGCACTAAGGCTTCGATCTGATCTGCTTGGGCATTGGCAGCTAACCTGCTAGACCGCAGCGGCATCGCAACAAAATAGCCAGCTCCACCAAGAACCAACGCGAATAACGTCGCGCCCACCAGATGGGCTGCGATCGGACGAACGAAGAGTCTCGACAGAGAGTTCACTGTACCGTGCCCTCCGTCATCAATTGCAGGGAACAGTGGATATCGAACGATCGATGTTGGCGGCCATCTTCGGATTTTGAAATCCCTGTGGACGCGAGCTCGACAGCATCGAACACCTTCGCATCGCGAATCGATGCCGCAAATCGGGCGATGGCGACATTGTCTGCCGCGATTCCTTTGAGCTTCAACGATCGGACGCCCGTCTGTGCACCGCGAGCCGCTGTGCGGTCACCGAACTGAAATCGTTGCAGGTACACCTGGCCTTCACTGACAGATGACGCTTTTGCAACGATTCCCAACAGGTCCAGCAGCGGCACATTCTGACCTAGCTCAAACGTTTCGTGCTCACGTTCTTCAAGCTGCTGCCTACGTTTGGTTAGCTCGCCGATTTCTGAGCGAATTTTCTTCTGTCGCTGGCTTTCGGTTCGAACGTAAGTAAGGCGAGAGTCAGCCCGTACCATCGAGACATACTCGTAGCAGCACCAAAGTCCGATGCATAGCATGGCAGCAATAAGCGACAATCCCCACCGCCACGTCGCCTGCAGAGCATTCCGACGTGCGATGAAAGTCGGCGAAAGCAAATTGACACTACTCATGACATCGCCTCCCACGCTAACGCGGACAATGAGCAGGAGGCACCCAAGAGCGGCATGATGGAGGCGTCAACATTGTCCTGCTTGTAGTGCGGATTCCAAACGTAGACGGGGACTCCCAGGAGTCCTTGCAACACGTCGTCGAGAGTTGGAATGCACGCGCCGCCACCGAACAGCATGATGGCCACAGGAACACGATTGGCTTGGTGAGTCTGCAAATACCAGAACGTTCGCTTCAGCTCGTCCACAAGCTCCTGAAGCAACGCAGTCACAACCTCAGTCACACTCTCGCGTAATGCCGCGGAGTCTACTTTTGCATCGGCCTTAGCTACGCCAGCCACGTCAAAAAGGTCTTCATAGCCAGCGTCTTTTTCGCCGATTCCCCGGCGGTCAGACCCCAAAGTTTCCGGGGTGCCGAAGCCGTTGTGCACCAACAGTTGCTCGGCCGATTTAGATTCGATACGTAATTCAGAACACAGACTTTGCGAGAGGCCACGGACGCTGAATCTTGGAACGGACCGCACAAAGCAAGGTTGTCCATCAAGTGCCACAACAAACGTCGACGTCGAATAACCCAAGTCTAGTGCGGCCACGCAGCGGTTCCGCGACGCTCTTGAATCAGCAACTGTGGCTCTGGCAAGAGCCAGCGGCAAGGCGTCAATCGCCTGACAATTCAAGCCGGCGTCGGTAACGTCTGTCGCCAACTGATTTGACCAAGGTTCGCTCATCGCAAATGCGATCACTTCATCACTTGGGTGCGTACCGCCAACGGTTGGGCAAAAGTCAACGACCAGTTCCACGTTGCTAGGCAGAGCGAGCTTTTGCATCAAGTCTTCGGTCGACGGCGTGCCCGTTTGAGCATCGACTGGCAAGCTCACCATGGAATTCAAGGCGGTCGTCGCACAACATGCAGCCAGCTTTCCTCGCATTCGGGAAGCCACTGATTTTGCGGTCGCAATTTCAGCTTCCGTGGTTGTGGGTTGCTGCACGGAAATGGAATCGACGTCCCACGGATTGGCTCGAGGTACGACGGCAGCATCGACCAGCGTGTAGCCGCCACCATTGCGCATCAACTGCGCAACCTTGACGCTACGAGTGCCGACATCGACACCAATCCAACCTGCTGCTCGTGAGGCAATCATTTCTCACCCGTCGAAAAATTTCGCCTCTTTTAGAAACTTTCACTAAATGACGCCATGCAGATGCTGCGGCTTGCCCTCAGTGACTTACCCAGTTTGTTGCAAGCACGCTTCTTGGGCGGAGTTGGGGTCAGATCTTCACTAGAAGCCCTGTTGGTCGGCAATAGTCGAAAGGTCGAACATCGGCAGTAGCACTGACAGCACGATTCCGGAAACCACGAGCCCCATGCCGATCGTCACAGCTGGCTCGAGCATCGCGATCAACTCTCGCAGTCGACTTTCCGCCAGTTCTTCGAAGTGATCCGCCAGCAGAATCGTGACTTCCGCCAGAGATCCAGTCTTCTCAGCAGTCGTCAGCATCTCAGCGGCTTCCGAAGGAATAAATGAGGACTTCATGAGGACGTCTGACATGCCTCGCCCGTTGAGCACTTCGTCTTCGATCCGATTGAACAGTCCAGAATACGTGTAACTATTCATTCCGTTTCGAGTGAGCCGTATCGTTTCCAGCAAGGGGACTCCACTTGAAAGCATCAGTCCCATCAGCCGACAGGCACGTCCAATCATCAACGGCTTTCCAACGCGTCGCAGTAGAAAGCCAGAGACTAGCGTTCGATCCCAAATGCGTTTCCCCGCATCAGACATCCACCAAGCAGCAACACCGACGACCGCTCCAATACCAATCGGTCCCCACAGCCATCCTCTGGCATTCAGTTCATTACCAATACCAAGAACGATGTCCGTGATTTGCGGCAGGTCCGTACCGAACTGACTGAAGATATCCGCAAACTTGGGCAGTACAAAAACGACCAACCCCGTGATCACAACGCACGCAGCGCCGACCAGCGTCAACGGATAGATCATCATCGCTCGCAACGACTTGCGCAGTTTCATCTCGCCCCGAATAGACTTCGACAACTGCACGAGCACCTTGGGCAACTCACCCGCGACCTCGCCCGCCGCAACCGTTGCGATGTAAGTGGCACCGAATGTTTTTTCGTACCGGCCTAAGGCTCTGGAAAAAGACTTGCCGCCGAGTACCTCTTCCTGCACGGACGCCAGCACCGCCTTCAATCGTGGTCCAGACGCCTGCCGCTCGAGTGAACTGAGGGCCGAGACCAAGTCGACTCCGGCACGCAGCATGATCGAGAGTTGCGTCGTTAATGTCGACAATTCGTATCGGCTAACGCGAACTCGCCGAACCTGCGCAAGCTCGACGGGTTCTGGCACGGTCGGCGCAACAGGATCGTTCACAAGCGAATTCGATGTGTAGCCAGTCGATGCACCGGCATCCGGCGTTTGTTCATCAACCACTTCGTCGACGACTTGCGGCTTCAACAGTATCGGCATGACAGTTACTCCGCGAACGCGACTCGAGAAACTTCTTCCAAGGACGTCACATGCTGTTCGGCCAACTCCAGACCGGCCTGCAAAAGCGTCACGCCTCCCGAGTTCTCAAAGTGTTGCTTTAGCTGGTCGCTATCCACATTCTGAGAAATCAGACGTCGAACTTCGGAATCCATCATCAACACTTCGTAGATCCCGCGACGTCCAGCATGTCCAGTGTCGTAGCATTCACGACAGCCTTCGCCACGTTGAAATCGATGTCGAGTATCTCCGCGGTATTCCAGTGACTGCAGATATTCCTTTGTCGGATAGTAGTTGGCTCTGCAATGCGGACAGATCGTTCGGACCAATCGCTGAGCGATGACGCCCTGCAGCGCCGCGGAGACCTTGTATGCTGGCGTCCCCATGTCGATCAGACGCGTGATAGCCCCGCAACTGTCGTTGGTGTGTAGCGTGCTAATGACCAAGTGCCCCGTCAGCGCAGCCTGAACCGCGACGTTGGCCGTTTCGCCATCGCGTATTTCTCCCAACATAATTACATCGGGGTCCTGACGAAGGATCGATCGCAACGCACCAGCAAAGTCCAAACCACGTGACTTATCGACCTGAACTTGGTTGACCAAATCAATCTGATATTCGACAGGATCTTCGACTGTGATGATGTTGTTGTGAACGGATTTGATCAGCTCCAAACCGGAATAGAGCGTCGTCGTTTTACCGCTGCCCGTCGGCCCCGTAACCAACACCAGACCGTGCGGCTTTCGCAGCAGTTTCTTGAGATCAGTGAGCCTTCCACCTGCGATACCCAGCTTTTCTAAATCGAACGTCAGCCTGCCGCGATCTAGGATTCGAATCACAACCTTCTCGCCATCGATGGTCGGCAGTGTCGAGATCCGTAGATCAATTTCTTTCTTTTCGACGGCAACCTGACAACGGCCATCTTGAGGTAGATGGTGCTCGGCAATATCCATTCTGCCCATGACTTTGATACGTGACACAATCGCGGGATGGATGTCACGCCGAGGCCGAAGCATTTCTTGCAACTGGCCATCCACTCGAAAGCGAACATTCGAGAACTTGCGTCCCGGTTCGATGTGAATGTCGCTAGCCTTCTTACGCACGGCCTGCAAAATCAGATAGTTCACCAGATTGATAACCGGGCTACCTTCGATCTGCTCATCGACCGAGGCAACATCTAGCTCCGAAGCGTCGCTTTGAACCTCGACAGCTTCTTCGTCCATGTCGGCGGTGACAGTGTCGACCTCGAAACCATCTTGGTAGACGCGTTGCACCATGCGGTGCAGGTTCTCGCGAAAGCTAAAGACGGGTCGTACGCGAAGTCGCGTCGTTCGTTCGATTTCGTCGATCGCCACCAGATCCAGGGGATCATCCATCGCGACCGTCAACGTACCGTGCACGTTGAACAACGGCAGAGCGGATAGCCCCTGGGCCATTTCGTGCGAGAAGAGTCGTACCGCAGCAAGGTCCACCACACCATCACGAAGCCGAACTCCAGGCACTCCGAGATGCTTCGAGATGTGCGGCAACAGTTGCTCTTCGGTCAGCACACCAAGGTCAAGAATCAGCTCTCCAAGCCGCAGTCCTTTGTCGTTGTCCTGTACTAGCTGATCCAATTCGCCTTGGCTGATCAGTTCGGCTTCGGCCAATAGATCTCCTAGGCGACGTGGTCGCATGACCGCGGACGAATTGCCAATTCGCTTGGCGTGCGCTGAAGATATGGTGGTGGTCTGCAACCGATTGTCCTCGCCAGATCATTTGAGGAAACTGGCAACGGCCTCCTTCGTGTCGTCGTACAACTCAATGCGTTCCAAGACGCCCGTAATTCGCAAGACATCGGCACACATCGCCGACGCTCCAGCGAGCTTTAGACTTCCGCCTCGGTCCACAAACGATTCGTGCTGTTCCAAGATTTCTTCGATGCCCAAACTGTCGATCAATTGCATAT